>DAOTZP010000093.1:0-6136 GCA_034434265.1 Anaerolineales bacterium
TTAATACCTAATGCTTCCATTTTTTATGCTCCTTGAGTTACACAACTTTGAAGAGCATGAGGAATGCAATGACCAGACAGTAAATTGCGATAGCTTCGGAGAACGCGATACCGAGAATCATGTTGGTCAGCAAGTTGCCATAGGTATCAGGGTTGCGAGCCATGCCGCCAAGAGCGCCCTGCACGCTGAGACCAATACCAATACCCGCGCCCGCGGCGCCAATCATCGCCAAGCCTGCGCCTACATAGCGCATTGCGTCTAAAATGTTTCCTTCCATGTTACAAGCCTCCTGTAATTAATTAACCTGTGATTTATTAGAATTTAGTGACCTTCGGCGTGCTCGTCACCATGACCCTGCGTGGCTTGCGCCATGAAGACCATGGTCAACATACCAAACACAAACGCCTGAATGACGCCGACGAAAAGTTCGAACATCATAATCATCGCGGGCAGGATGGAGATGTTGCCGAGCAAACTGGCGACAATAGCAACCAACACGACGCCTGCGAACATGTTGCCAAATAGACGGAAGGCAAACGAGAGGACTTTCGAGAGTTCGGAAATCAACTCCAGCAAGCCGACCAGAAAATCCATCGCGCCGAAGAACGGGACCTTGAACATGCGCTTCGTGTTGAAGAATTTGCTCAGATAGCCCAGCCCTTGCGCGCGGAAGCCAATGACCTGAATAAAAACCACCGCAATCAAGGCAAGTGAGGCGGTGAAGTTCAAGTCCACGGAAATACCGCGGAAGAATGGCGCGAGGATGTATTCGCCTTTTTCGTGTGTGAAGAGATACCAATTACCGGCAATCAATTCTTTGGCATGACCTTCATGACCATGCGCGGCATGATGCAGCACGCCAATTGACTCAAAGCCGGGAATGAGTTTGAGCAGGTTGGCAAACAACACATAAATCATGATGGTTGCAAACCAGGGGAAAATCATCCGGGCATATTTGCCCGCAGAACCTTCGGTAAGGTTATACAGCATTTCAAGGATGGATTCCATCACATTGCCAATGCCGCGCGGAACAAGGTCGGTATTTGCGCTCTGTTTCAAAGAGCGGTTGGTGGCGAGCGCCAGCCAAAGCAGCAGGACGATTGTCACTGCCAGTGTGGGCATGGTGTTCACCAAATAAAGCGGTCCCAACCCGAGAAAATTCTCGGAAATTGGTTCTTCAATCAATTTTTCGGCAGCGACGGTGATTTCAGGCTGCACAGCGGGGTAAATGCCGCCGAGAATAAAGCCTGCAATCATCAGTACGAGAACGACCCAGCGCCGCCAGGGGGTACGTTTTTGGGTCTCCAAAGTCCGCCTCCTAAGCAGTAGTAGATTTTTTCTCTTCGGTTTCGTATTGATTCTTCAAGCGTTCCAGCGCTCTGCGCGAGGCATACAGCATGAGAAGCACCGAAAGAGGAATTCCAGCAAACAACAAAACCAATGTAAAGATTGGTTTGGTTCCAAGAAGATTATCAAGCCACAAGCCGCCCAAGACTGAAACAAAAATCACAACAAGAGTCAGGCAGCCCACCTGTCCGATGACAACGGTTAGAAGGGTCTGCACAAATTTTTGGCGTTTCGGGTCTATTTGTGACATGCGGCGCGATTATAATTGATAGGTCAATAAGATGTCAAACATAAATTGCCATACAGACCTGACGCGTATTAGAACAAGTTCATTCCCGCCACATCCGACCAAGCAAACCACGGGGCAAAAACTGTGCCAATCAAAATTACGCCGATGGCAAGCACAGCCAGTGAAATGGCATAGGGGCGGGTAAGCGGAATGGGGTGGTCTTCTTCGTCTTCTTCAGGCATTCGGTATAGATATACATACTTCATGGCGTTGAGGTAATAGTACACGCCGATAATCGAGTTGAGGATGCCGACAAAGACCAGCCAAGTGTAGCCAGCCTGCACGCCTGCGGCAAAGACAAAGACTTTGCCGACAAAACCGCCAAAGGGCGGCATTCCCGCGAGGGAGAGGAAGGCGGCTAACATCATCAACGCCAGCGCGGGGTTGCGGCGGCTCATGCCTGCGTAATCGCTTAGTTCTTCCTTGCCGGTGATGCGGCTAAACGCCATGACGACACCGAAGGCGAGCAGGTTGGTGAGGATGTAAGCCGCGAGGTAAAAGACCACGCTGGTTGCGCCAAGTTTGGTGAAGGCGACAACGCCAATCAACGCGTAACCGGCATGACCGACGGAAGAGTACGCGAGCAGGCGTTTGATATTTGTTTGGGAAACCGCGAGCAGATTACCAACCGTCATAGTGATGGCGGCGAGGGCGGCAAGAATCAACGCCCAAGTATTCACGAAATCGGGCAGGGCAACGAAGAAGAAGCGCAGCGTTACTGCAAAGCCGGCGGCTTTGGATGCGGTGGAGAGGAAGCCCGCCACAGGAGAGGGCGCGCCTTCATATACGTCCGGCGCCCAGAAGTGGAAGGGGACGAGGGAAAGTTTGAAGCCAAATCCCACGATGACGAGGGCAATCAGCCCGAAGGCGGCAGGAAGCGCGGTTTCGTTGGCGGCGAGCAGTTTGGGGAGTTTGTAAAGGTCGGTCGTGCCGCTAAATCCAAACAGCAGGCTAAATCCATACAGCATGACGGTGGAAGCAATTGTGCCGTACAACAAATATTTGAAGCCGGATTCGGTGGAGCGCTCATCGGAGACAATGAAGCCGGAGAGAACATAGAGCGGGATGGAGGCGGTTTCGATGGCAAGGTAAAGCATGACCATGTCGGACGCGGCCGCCATGAGGTTCATGCCGATGGTGGAAGCCAAAAGCATGAGGTAGGCTTCGCCGCGATGACCGGCTTTTTCATGGTCCATCATCAGCAGGGCTGTGGCGGCGGCGGCAAACATGAAGAGCATTTTGAGGAAGAAGCCCATCCAGTCAAAGCGAATCATGCCGCCGAGGACGGTGACCGGCTCGCCCGGTTGACCAAACAGCAGGGAGAGTATCATCGCAGCGAAAAGTCCGCCTGCGGTGAGCCACCCCGCGTTACGGCGTTCGCCTTCTTTCCAGAAGGGTTCGGCTATCAGCAGGATGATGCCGAGCGCGAGGATGAGTATTTCAGGAAGAATGGATGCAAAGACGACGGGAGTAAACATTTATGCACCTCCCAACAGGCGCAGGATATTTTCCACGCCTGATTCAACCATCGGGACCATGACGGCGGGGAACAAGCCGATGATGACCATGAAGAAGCAGAGCGTGACAATGGCGACTTTGTCAAGGAAGGTGATGTCGCCAATGTGATGTTTTTCAATTTCTTCGGGCATGGGGCTGAAGAAAACTTTGCGGATGTTCATCATAATGTAGGCGGCGGTGATGACAATGGAGATGCTGGCGATGACCGCCACGAGCCATTGTTCGCCCCATACGCCCATGAAGATGGGGAATTCCGCAACGAAGCCGGAGAAGCCGGGCATACCCATAGAGACCAAGCCGCCGATGATGAAGCCGACCATGGCAACAGGCATAACCTTTGCCATGCCGCCCAGTTCGGGGATTTGGCGCGTGTGTGTCCTGTCGTAAATCATGCCGGTAACTGCGAAGAAGAGCGCGGTCATTACGCCGTGTGAGAACATTTGCACGCCCGCGCCGACCAGCCCGTTGTAGTTGAGCGTGGAAACGCCCAGCACAACAAGTCCCATGTGGGAGACGGAGGAGAAGCCAATCATATATTTCATGTCGGTTTGAACGAAGGCGATGAACGCGCCGTACACAACCGCGATGGCGGCAAAGGTCATAATCAGCCATGACCAGTCTTTTGCGCCTTCGGGCAGAAGCATGACGCCAACGCGCAGCGCGGCAAACGCGCCAAGTTTCATCAACACGCCCGCGTGGAACATGGAAACGGCGGTGGGCGCGGCAACGTGACCATCAGGCGACCAGTTGTGGAAGGGCCACATGCCGCCGAGAACGGCGAAGCCGATGAAAACCGGCAGGAACCAGATGTATTGGAATTGTTCCGAAAAGCCCGCGTTTTCCATTAACAGCATGTCAAAGGAAAGTACGCCGGTGTTCTGATATTGGGTCCAGTACATGGCAAGCGCGCCGACAAGCGCAACCACCGAACCGACGAAGAGGTACAACGTCAGTTTCATGGCGGCGTATTCACGGCTGACCTTCCATCCCCAAATGGCAATGAGCAGGTACATGGGGAACACGGCGATTTCATAGAAGAAAAACAGCATGAACAGGTCGAGCGAAACGAAGACGCCGAACACGCCGCCCGCAAGCAGGAAGAGGAAGGCGAAGAATTCGCGCGGTCTGTCTTGAATGCCTGCGGAGAGATGTTTGCTTTCATCATATTCTCCCCAAGAGATAAGCACGCCGGTAAACATGACAATGCCCGTCAGCAGGACAAGCGGCGCGCTCATGCCATCCACGCCAAATTTGAGGCTGATGCCGAGCATGGGCAGCCAGTCATATTGTTCGATGAACTGGTAGCCGGTCATGTCGTTTAACAGATATTGAAGATACATCCAGCCGGAGAGCAGCAGGTCGAAGGCGGCGGCGGCAAGCGCCACGCCGCGGATTTCGGTCTTTTTATCGGCGGGGAAGAGTAAAATCAACACGCCGACAGCCAGCGGGATGAAAGTAATAACGCTTAGGATTGGAAAATTCATAATCACCTCGGGGGTGGTAATTGGTAAATGGCAAATAGTAATTACCAGTTACTAATTACTAATTACTAAAACAACTTCATCACAGTCTGATTAATCGTATTGACTAACCATGAGGGCCAGACGCCGAGCGTCAAAATGAGCGCCATGAGCGGTAAAACCACCAGAATTTCGCGGGTGTTGATTTCGGTCAGTTTGTGTTCGCTGTGCGCCCAGTGTTTGTTTTCAGGTCCATGCAGGACTTTCATGATTCCTTTGAGGATGTAAGCGCCGGTGAAAAGCAAGCCAAGCATGGAAAGCGCGGTGTAGGTTTTCATCATGTCCACGCCGCTGTTTGCGCCGACCCCGTATGCGCCCCGAACAATCATAAATTCGGAGACGAAGCCATTAAGACCGGGAAGCCCAAGCGACGCCATGCTCATAAAGATAAGGATGCCGCCATAGACGGGAACGAGCGGGAACAAGCCGCCGAACTCTTCCAAGTTGCGTGTGTGTGTGCGTTCATAAATCACGCCAACGAGGAAGAACATGCCCGCAGCGGACAGTCCGTGATTGAACATCTGCAAGACTGCGCCGCTCATGGCAATGTGCGCGTCTTCCGTGCCGTATGCAACGGCGGCGGCTGCAATGCCGAGGACGACAAACCCCATGTGGTTGACGGAGGAATACGCAACCAGGCGCTTGAAGTCGGTTTGGGCAAGCGAGCCAAACGCGCCAAAGATGATGGCTGCCACCGCGAGGAAGGCTAACGCGCCTGCGAAGATTTTCGCTTCGAGCGGGTAAAGCGGCAGGACAAGGCGGATGAAACCATACGCGCCGAGTTTGAGCAGCACGCCCGCAAGAATCATTGAACCGGCGGTGGGCGCTTCGGTGTGGGCATCGGGCAGCCAGGTGTGGAAGGGCCAGAGGGGAACTTTCACCGCGAAGGCGATGGTGAACGCCCAGAACGCGATGGTTTTGACCGTTGAAACGGGCATTCCCATCAGCATTTTGTCTGCGGCAAGCGCGTTCCAGTTTTTGTATAGCTCAACAAGGTCGTAGTTTCCAAATAATACGCCAAGCATTTGCACGGCAAGCAGCAAGCCAAGCGAGCCGCCCATTGTGTAAATCATAAACTTGAGCGAGGCGTAATCGCGGTTGGCGCTGCCCCATTGATTGATGAGGAAGTACATGGGGACGAGACCGATTTCCCAGAAGACGAAGAAGACCAACAGGTCAAGCGCCATGAACACGCCCAACATGCCTGTTTCCAAAAAGAGGAAGAGCATCATGTACGGCTTGACGCGGTCGGTCACGCTAAAGGATGCAAGAATGGCAAGCGGGGTGAGGAAGGTGGTGAGCAGCACCATCGCAAGGGAGATGCCATCCACGCCGAGATGGAAGGTGGAGCCGATGGCTTCGTACCAAATGTAGCGTTCTTCAAATTGAAAGCCCGCGGCATTCGGGTCAAAGTTGTTCCACAATACCAGAGTCAGGATGAAGGGAATCAGGCCCGAACCAA
>DAOTZP010000094.1:0-2972 GCA_034434265.1 Anaerolineales bacterium
CGCAGAGGCGCGGAGGACACGGAGAAATTCATTAAAAACGCTGCGCCCTCTGCACATCGGCGGTTCAAAACAGGCAACATCCTTCTTCCCTTTTGAAGGTGGCAACTTGCGTCACTTAAGAAAAACCTCCGAGACGCTTGCGCGAAATCCCGGAGGTGAATAGCGGTGTGCCGAAGGAGGGACTTGAACCCTCATGAGCGTAAGCTCACTACGCCCTGAACGTAGCGCGTCTGCCAATTCCGCCACTTCGGCAAATTTATTTCTGGCGGGCTGTATTTTATCCTAAACGGGCATTTTGTCAAATCTGCGTAACAAATTATTTCCAATTTTCGTCTGATACCCGCTTCCCTATTTGGTACTCTTAGGGGAGTAACTTTTTTCGGCATTTTTCGTTATATTTTCAAGCAAAAGAAAGGAGTGCAACATGTTGTTTCTCGCTGCGGGCGTGGTCCTTTTATTCCTGCTCATCCTTGCCGGGACGGATTTGTTCGTAGCCCAATACAACGCGGATGAACTCAGCAGCATGGGAGTTCAAGAGCAATGATGGACGACCACCCAACCCCCTAGCCCGGATGCTTTTTTGAAAAGCGCCGGGCTTTTTTTATTTGCTATAATTCCTTGAAATGCAAAGCGCTTTTCGGCAAACGATTCTTTCATCTCTGGGGCTCATGCTCATTGGCTGGGGCGGGTTGGGCTTGATGCTCTTCTACTTTCAAATTCCTCCGCTGGTTTGGGCGCGCTGGGGATTCTTTTCCCTCGGCTTTTGCGCGCTGACCGGCACGGCGCTGCCTATTGTGTATTTTTTTCACCGCCGCTTTCCTACCGAGCCGCCCGTTGAACTGCATGTGATTACGCGGCAGGCAATCTGGTTTGGCGTGTATGGCACAACGCTCGCATGGCTGCAACTCGGCAGGCTGGTCAGCCTGTACCTCATCTTTGGTCTGGCAGGCGGCTTGATTGCAATTGAATACTTTACCCGCTTGCGCGAAAACGCAAACCGCTCCCTTCCCTCCCATGACGATAACGCTTCGTAACCTTCCTTCTGTTGAACATCTGCTGCAAACCGAAACCGCCGCGGAATTAATTGCGCGCCACGGCAGACCGCTCACCCTTAACGCCATCCGCGCCGTGTTGGATACAATCCGCGCCCGGTTTAATTCCGGCGAAATGACAAACGTCCCCCTGCGCGATTTGATTCTCAGTCAAACCGGCGCGCTTCTGGAAGAGTGGACCAAGCCCACCCTGCGCGGCGTGGTCAACGCCTCGGGCGTGATTCTGCACACCAATTTGGGGCGCGCTCCGCTGAGCGCGGCAACGCTTCAAGCAATGGATTCTATCGGGCGAAGTTACTCCAATCTTGAATATGATTTGGAAAAAGGCGCGCGCGGCTCGCGCTTAATTCACGCCGAATCCATTTTGCAAAAACTTACCGGCGCCGAAGCCGCCGTGGTGGTGAATAATAATGCCTCGGCGGTTTTGCTCGCGCTTTTCGCATTGGCAAACAGAAAACGGGTGGTCATCTCGCGCGCGCAACTGGTCGAAATTGGCGGCGGGTTTCGCGTTCCGGACGTGATGAAACAATCCGGCGCAAAACTGGTCGAAATTGGCACAACCAATAAAACTCATTTGCGCGATTATCAAGAAGCCTTGCAGGAACCCGCCGCGCTGGTCATGCGCGCGCATCCTTCCAACTTCAAAATTATCGGTTTTACCGAAGAACCTGATTTAAAAGAAATCGTGGATGCGGCTCATCAGGCGGGCGCCCATGTGTTGGATGACCTCGGCTCCGGCGCGCTGCTGGATACGGCAAAATACGGCTTGGAGCATGAACCCACCGTGCAAGAATCGCTCGCGGCGGGCGTGGACGTGGTTTGCTTCTCCGGCGATAAATTGCTCGGCGGCCCGCAGGCGGGGATTATTGTTGGCAAAAAAGCGCTGATTGATAAAATCAAAAAACATCCGCTGGCGCGGGCGGTCCGCGCCGATAAAACCTGCCTTGCGGGAATTTCGGCAACCTTGCTTCATTACTTGAAAGACGAAGCCGAGCGCGAGATTCCCATCTGGCGGATGATGTCTTTAACGATGGAGCAAATCTACGGGCGGGCGAAAGCGTGGCGCGCGCAAATCGGTCAGGGCGTGGTGATTGCGGGCGAATCCACCATTGGCGGCGGAAGCCTGCCCGCGCAAACCCTTCCGACATTTGTATTATCGCTGGATGTGAAATCGCCCGACAAGTTTTTGAAAATCCTGCGAATGCAAAACCCGCCGATTATTGCAAGAACGGAAAACAACAAAGTTCTGATAGACCCGCGCACCGTGCTGCCCGAATTTGAAGGCGCGCTGCTGGTGGGGTTGGAGAATGCGTTGAGGGCTTTGTAAGTTCAATAAAAAAACACCAAAAGGAATTCCATGAAATCTGACCTTGACCAATTAATGAAACAAAGAAAACTCGACGCCGTCATTGTGCTGGGAAATGCGGAACACAACCCGCCCATGTATTACATGACCGGCGGAGGGCATGTCAGCGACGCGCTGTTGTTCAAAAAGCAAGGCGAACCAGCCGTTTTATATTGCGGCGCAATGGAGCGCGAAGAAGCCGCCAAAAGCGGGCTGGAAGTCATCCCCACGCGCATGGGCGCGTTGAATGAATTGCTGAAAGACCCCAAAGCGTTGTTTGATTCGCGCCATATCACAGCGGGGCGGGTGGGCATGTATGGCAATCTCGATGTCGGCGAAACCATCCGCGTAATAGACGCGCTGCGAAACGCCCTGCCCGAAGTGGAGTTTATCGCCGAGCCGAAAGAGTCATCCCTGTTTATGTACGCGATGGAAACCAAAGACGAATCAGAAGTGGCGCGCATCCGCCGGATGGGAAAAATCACCACCGAAGTCGTCGGCAAAGTCGCGGAGTTTCTCACTGCGCATGAAGTCAACCAAGACGAAGTGCTGATAAAAGAAGACGGTACGCCGCT
>DAOTZP010000095.1:0-4616 GCA_034434265.1 Anaerolineales bacterium
GCTTTTCCCGCGTTGTTTAATTTTGAAAACCCCGCTTTATACATTGTCCGCTGGCAATATATTTACGCTTTTCTTGCGTTGAGCGTCCTCTTTTATATCGGGATGAATATGTATTACGCGGTTTCGTCCCAATCCCCGGTGGTGAAGACGCAAGCCCGCTCCATTCTGATTGGCGGCGCGATTTCGTTTGTCCCTGCCTTGGGGTGGCTGGTGTTGGGCATTTTCCGCCCCACCAATTTTTCGCCTTATCTTTTTCTGCCCGTTGCGCTCTTTCCGCTGACCATCGGTTACGCCATTATGCGCTTCCGCTTTGTGCATACCGATGAATTTGTGCGGCGCGGCGTGATGTATCTCATTTTGACCGGACTGGTCGTTGGCGGTTACGCGCTGCTTGTTCTTGGCGCGGGGCTTTTCTTTTCCCCGCTTATGCCCGCTAATAACGCGGTTTTGGTTGGCGTCTTTTTGTTCGCTCTTGCCCTTGTGTTGGAACCGTTTCGCACCCGCCTGCAAAGCGCGGTGGACCGCGTATTCTTTCGCGGCGAGCGCGCCTTTGCCGAACAACTGGAAGACTTTTCGCGCCGCTTAACCACCGCGCTGGATTTGAACAGCATTGGCGCTGTGCTGCGCGAGCAAATTACATCCACGCTCACACCCAGTAAAGTGCATGTGTACACCTACGACGCGCTGAATGATTTTTACGCCGCGCTCCCCGGCGATGACCGCCGCCCCACCAGCGACATTCGCTTTACGGGGACAAGCGCGCTGGCGCAATACTTCCGCAAAGAACGCCTGCCCCTATACCTCGATAATATGGACATTATCCCCGCCGACTTGCAATCGGAACAGGCGCGCTTGACGCTGCTTGGCGCACGGTTGTTCGTTTCCCTGCCCGGCAAGGAACGCGCCAACGGCTGGCTGGCTTTGGGACCGCGCCTTTCGGGGCAGCCTTACACCCCGCGCGATTTACGCTTCCTCGAAAATTTATGCGACCAGGCATCCGTCGCCATTGAGCGCGTGCAAACCGTTGCCCACTTGGAACGCCGTATTCAGGAAATGAACGCGCTGACCCGCGTTTCGCAGGGTGTGAACGTCACCTTGACCTTTGACGACGTGTTGGAATTAATTTACGCCCAAACCGCGCAAATCATTCCCACCTCGCATTTTCATATCACTTTGTACAACCAAAACAGCGATTACTATTACTACGGCTTCTGTGTTGAAAACAACGAGCGCATGGAATCGCGCGAAAATCAACCCTTCCCGTCCAACAATGGGCTTGCGCCGGAAGTGATTGCCAAAAGCCGTCAAATCATCACACAAGATTACATCCGCGAGTGTCAGGCGCGCAGCCTTACCCCCGCGCTGGACACCGTTTTTGCATGGATGGGCGTTCCCCTTAACGCGGGCGCAAAGTCCATTGGCGCGCTCAGCGTCGGCAGTGTGGATAGCGCCATCATTTACACGCGCGGACAGCTTGAATTGCTGCAAGCCATCGCCGACCAAACGGCAGGCGCCATCGTCAAAGCCCGCTTGCTCGAAGAAACGCAGCAGCGCGCGCGCCAGCTTTCCACGCTGAACGAAATTACCCGCCAGCTCACATCTACCCTTGAACTCGAACCGCTTCTGCAAAATATTCTCGATAGCGCCGTGAGCATCTTAAACTGCGAAGCAGGCAGCCTGTTCCTTGTGGATGAGCAAACCAGCGAATTGGTCTTCAAAGTCACCGTCGGTCCGGTTGCGGCGAACCTTGTCGGTCAACGCTTGCCGCCCGGCACGGGAATTGTGGGGCGCGCCGTGCAGCTTCGCCAGCCATTGATTGAAAACGAACAGCAAAAATCAAACCGCTTTGGCGGCATTGATAAACAAACGGGCTTTGTCAGCCGCGCATTGATGGCGGTCCCGCTGCAAGTAAAAGACCGCGTGATTGGCGTAATTGAAGTGATTAACCGCCGCGATGGTTTGCCCTTTGTGGAAGACGACCAAAGCCTGCTCAGCGCGTTTGCCGGGCAAGCCGCAGTCGCCATTGAAAACACCCGCCTGTTCATGCTCACCGACCAGGAACTTGCCGCCCGCGTGGAGGAACTTTCGGTCATGCAGCGCATTGACCGCGAGCTGAACGCCAGCCTCGAAATGGACCGCGCCATGCGCATTACGCTCGACTGGGCGCTGCGCCAATCCAACGCTGAAGCCGGGTTGATAGGCATGTTGGAAGAGGAAAAACTGCGCGTTATGGCGCATCAAGGATTTGAAGAAAAAGTTGCCGCAACATTCGAACAGCCCCTCAAAATTGAACTGCCCGCAATGGCGCTTGCGGTTGAAAGCGGTCAACCGCAGCGAGTCTCTGTGGCAAACAGCGCGGAAAAACTTCTCCCTGCCGCGCATACGCAAATCGTCATCCCCATTCGCCGCGAAACTCAGGTGATTGGCTTGTTGTATCTTGAAAGCGTGAGCGACTCGCAAGTGGATATCGCCTTCCTTACCCGCCTCACCGACCACGCCGCCATTGCCATTTCCAACGCGCAGCTCTACGGCGAAGTGCAGCGCGCCAATATTGCCAAGAGCGATTTTGTGGCATTCGTTGCCCACGAGTTAAAAAACCCAATGACCTCCATCAAAGGTTATACAGACTTAATGTCTGCCGGAGCGGTCGGACCCATCAGCGAAATGCAAGCCACATTCTTGAATACCATCAAGACCAATGTCGAGCGCATGTCCACGCTGGTTTCGGACTTAAATGACAATTCCAAACTGGAAGCCGGAAGACTGCGGCTTGAATATAAGGCGGTGGAAGTCGCCCCGCTTTTGGATGAAACCGTCCGCTCGCTCAAACGTCAGATTGAAGAAAAGAAACAAACAGTGGAAGTTGTCATCCCCGAAACTTTGCCGCTCATTTGGGCGGACCGTATCCGCGTGGTGCAAGTGCTGGTGAACTTGTTAAGCAACTCATACAAATACACGCCCGAAGGCGGTCACTTGGAAATTGGCGCGGAAGAATCCGCCAACCATTGGGACCCGGAAGGCGCGGCGCGCGTGGTTCACATCTGGGTCAAAGACAATGGCTTGGGCATGACGCCCGAAGACCAAAAGAAACTCTTCCAAAAATTCTTCCGTTCCGACGACGCCGAAGCGCGCAAATCGCCCGGCACCGGCTTGGGCTTGAACATCACCAAAAGTTTGGTGGAACTGCAAGGCGGAAAAATCTGGTTCGAGAGCGAATTCCGCGTTGGCACAACCTTCCACATTACCATTCCAGTAGCGGAAGTGTAGCGAGGCGTTATGCTGGTATCCGTTGGCACAGCACAAGCGCTGGACGGGCGCGAAGCCGGACTTCAAGCGGCGCATCACGCCTTAAATCACATGGGCATTAATTCGCCCAATTTTGCGATTATTATCTCCTCTCATCATTATCAACCCCGCGAAGTCATCAGCGGAATTGCAGGCTTGCTGGGCGAAATTCCCATGATGGGATTTAGCTCATCCATTGGGCTGACCCATGAAGGCAGCCATCCGCACTCGGTGATTGTTGCGCTGTTTAGCGGCGATTTTCAAGCCGATACCATGTGGCTTTCCGGCTACGCCCAATCGGGACGTGAAACCGCCACCAAAGTCTCGCAACACGCCGCGGCGCGCGTCGAGCGTCAATCCCTGCTCTTTTTTGCCGATGGGTTTAACGGCGACGCCGAGCAGTTTTGCGGCGCGCTTACTCCCGGCTTGAATATTACCGGCGCTTTATCCTGGGGCGACCTGCACACCGGCAGCAACTACCAAATGACCGGTACACAATCCGGCACCGGCGCCTTGGTTGCCGCATTTTTGCGCGGAAATATTCGAATGGGCATTGGCTACGACCATGGCTGGAAGCCGGTTGGCAATCAATTTCGCGTCACCCGTTCACGCGGATTTTGGCTCCGCACGTTGGATGGACGCCCCGCTTCAGAAGCCTATGCCGAACTTTTCGGCTACCCCGCCCGCGACTGGGCATTCCCCCCGCTTAATTACCTTGCAAGGCTGTACCCGCTTGGCATCGAACAAGGCGAAGATATTACCGTGCGTTCCCCCATTCGCGTTGAAGCGGATGGAAGCTTCCGCATGAACGCCCCCATCCGCGATGGTATTGACGCATACCTTTTGGTGGGCAGCCGCCTTTCCTGTGAAGAGGCGGCGCGTCAGGCGGCGCAAAACGCGCTTCGTCAATTGGGCGGCATCAAGCCATCTT
Organism: Anaerolineales bacterium; assembly: GCA_034434265.1. Taxonomy (GTDB): domain Bacteria; phylum Chloroflexota; class Anaerolineae; order Anaerolineales; family Villigracilaceae; genus Villigracilis. The sequence continues at coordinate 4,217 of DAOTZP010000095.1, forward strand.
TTGCTTTGGTGTTGGTGGATGCCGCCTGGCAAATGCTGCTCAAAGCCCAGCCCGGCGTGGAAATTAACGCTGTGCGCGAAATTTTAGGAAACGATATTCCAATCGCAGGCGGATATACGCTTGGGCAGGCTGTGCCTGTGCAGAATGCAACGCCAAAGTTTTTGAACCAGCATATTGTCGTCGTTGCATTTGGCGAAGAAACAACGGCATAATTTTGTATAACGCCAAAAAAGCGCGGGAGTCACCGCGTTTTTTTGTTTTTAAGGCGGGAGTCTTTAATTGCTGCCCTTGCTTAATTTTTAACGCAGAGGCGCGGAGGACACGGAGAAATTCATTAAAAACTCTGCGCCCTCTGCGTCTCGGCGGTTCAAAACAGGCAAAATCCTTCTTCCCTTTTGAA
>DAOTZP010000096.1:0-6186 GCA_034434265.1 Anaerolineales bacterium
ATCGTCCATATTAACCAAACATCTCTTTCACTTTATACAAACCGTTCACCAGCAAATCCACTTCTTCCTTTTTTGAATACAGATAAAAAGAAGCGCGGCTGGTGGCGGGGATTCCGAACTTTTCGTGCAGCGGCTGGGCGCAGTGATGCCCCGCCCGCACCGCGATTCCTTCGCCGTCGAGAATTTGCGCCACATCATGCGGATGCACACCCTCCAGCGTAAACGCGGCAACGCCGCCCTTATGCGCCGCATCGGGACCGAACAACTTCACGCCGGGAATTTCTTCCAGCCGTTCAAGCGCATATTCTGTAATTTCATGCTCATGCGCGGCAATGTTGTCCATGCCCACGCTTTCAAGATAATCCACCGCCGCGCCAAATCCAACCGCTTCCGCAATAGCGGGAGTTCCCGCTTCAAATTTATGCGGCAAGCTATTGGCGCGGAACGAACGGAGTTTGACTTCTTTAATCATATCTCCGCCGCCGAGAAAAGGCGGCATGGCTTCAAGCAAAGCGGATTTTCCGTACAGAACGCCAATGCCCGTGGGTCCGCACATTTTGTGCGCGGAGAAGGCGTAAAAGTCCGCGTCGAGTCCGCGCACATCCACTTTAAGATGCGGGGCGGATTGCGCGCCGTCCACCAAGGTCACCGCACCGGCTTCGTGCGCCATGCGGATAATATCTGCAGCGGGGTTGATTGTTCCAAGGACGTTGCTCATGTGCGTAAACGCGACCAACTTCGGGCTGCGCTTCAAAAGCGCGGCGTAAGCGTCCAAATCCAGCAAGCCATCTTCGGTCACGGGGATAAAATCCAACTCAATGCCGCGTTCCGCTTGAAGCATGTGCCACGGCACAAGGTTGGAGTGATGCTCCATCTCGGTCAGGATGACCAAATCGCCCGTTTTAAGGTTTGCGCGCGCCCAGCTGTATGCGACAAGGTTGATGGACTCGGTGGTATTGCGTGTGTAAATCACTTCGCGCGAAGAAGCGGCGTTGATGAATTTTGCAATTTTTTCGCGCGCGCCTTCATACAGGCTTGTGGCTTCTTCCGCCAGCGTATGCACGCCGCGGTGAATGTTGGCGTTGGAACGGCGGTAGTAATCGTTCATCGCCTCAATAACTTGAAGCGGCTTTTGCGAAGTGGCGGTGGAATCCAAATAGATAACCCGCTTGCCGTTTGCGGTCTGACGCTCAAGGATTGGGAAGTCTTTACGAATTTGGTCTATATTCAACATGAGGCAGGGGTAAGGGTTTAATAGTCGGGAATGAAATCTTTTTTATCGGTGGATTTTTTTGCGCCAGCCACCGGGCGGATGTGTTCGGAATTAATCGGAAACCATAAAATGCGGTCGGGAACCATCCAGCCATCGGTCAAATATACGTTGGAGCGAAATTGCACGGCGGCGAGTTTGTGGTCCACCTGCACGATAATTCCTTTGACCCAGCCGCGAATTCTTCCACGATTTTTTTCATGGTCGCAAAAGACTTCCACCGTATCGCCCACTTCAAAGACGTGTTCCGCGTCGGGCGCTTTCATAAAATTAAATTGCGTGTTGCGTTGAATTGGCTGCTTTAAGACGGGACGGCGTTTTTCAATCAGCGGAATAAACGGGCGCTTAATCACATGCGTTATGTTTTTTTCCTGCGCCGATTTTGACTCGGCGGCTGCTGTTGTCGTTTGCGGCGCTGGCTGGGATTTTGCCGCAAGCAATTTTGCGGGTTGTGTCTTTTCCATTTTTTTTGAAGGAGACGCCTTCGCTTTTGCTGTTGATTTCTTCACCACCGCCTTGGGCTTGGCTGCCGCTTTTGACTTTGCCTTTGCCGCTGTTTTTGCTTTTGCTTTGGTTTTCACTGCCATAGTTCACTTCCTGACGTGGAATATAGAGACGCCCTCCGCCTCTGACGAATGAGACCTGTCAAGCGCGCTGTGCCTGACAGGTCTTAATCATACTACGCTGCGAGTTTTTCTTGTATTGCCTGTTGGAATCTTTCGCGCACGCCTTCAAAGGGAATGCGCTGCATAATCGGGTCGAAGAAACCTTCCACCACGAGCCGTTCCGCTTCCCTTTGGGGAATGCCGCGCGATTTGAGATAGAACAGCGGTTCCTGTTCCAACTTGCCGACGGTTGCGCCGTGCGTGCAGCGCACGTCATCCGCGAGAATTTCCAAACCCGGGATGGAATCCGCGCGGGCTTGGTCATCCAAAATCAGGTTGCGGTTGGCTTGATAGCCATCGGTTTTTTGCGCGCCGGGCGCGACATAAATCATGCCCTGCCACACCGAGCGGCTCCTGCCTTTCAACGCGCCTTTGAATAACAAATCGCTGGTGCAATGCGGGGCAAGGTGGTTTTGCTGGGTGTCGTGGTCAAGGTGCTGCGTGCCGTTGGTGAAATAAAAGCCGGACATGCGTCCCTGCGCGCCTTCGCCCGCCAAATCCAAATCGGAGAAGTTTTTGGTCAGGCGTGAGCCGACCGCGCCGAAAATCCAATCCAAATTTCCGCCGCGTTCCACGCGCGCGCGCTCATGCGAAAAGTTCCACACATTGCGTCCCCACGATTGCAGTTCAACAAACCGCAGGCTGGCATCTTCGCAGACGTGAATTTCCACCACGCCCGCGTGCATGGCGTGACCCGCATTCGCGTCGTCAGGCGAGGCGGACTCGTGGACATACGTCACAGACGCGCCGCTTTCCACATGAACGATGATGTGTGAAAAATGCGCGAGGTTAATGCCGGGTCCCCACAAAACGGAGTGCAGTGGAAATTCCACTTGAACATTTTTGGGAACATAGAGCAGCACGCCATTTTCAGCAAGCGCGGAGGCAAGAGCGGCGAATTTTCCATCGTCCGCATTGACAATTTGCCCGGCGAGTTTTTTCAGCAGTTCGGGATGATTCTTCTCCGCGCTGCGAAAGTCGGTGAAGATGACGCCTTTTTTGGCAAGCGACTCATCCAACTGAACTTGCGCGCCGCCGGGCAGCAGGGTAATCTGTCCGCCGTGCTGTTCACCTGTTAGGGGTTGCAGCAAATCTTCCGGGACGGGGGGCAAATCTTCAAATGCGCCCGGCTGGGGAAGTTTGAAATCGGACGCGGGCAGCAGGCGGATGTCTGTTCTGCGCCACGCTTCATCGGTGTTGGACGGCATGGAAAGTTTGGTAAACGAATCCCATGCGGAGGCGCGCAGGTCCTTCAATGCGCCCGCGGGGATTAAATCCGGCGTGAATGTAAATTCTTTTGCGGCTGAATCGCGCCGCGTGCGGGTGACTGATACTTTGGGTTTCTCTTGCATAAGTATATCCATTGACCAATTACGAATTACAAACAGGTAATTCGTAATTGGTGATTGGTAATTTTGGTAATTATCCTATCGAACCTTCCATCTGCAATTGAATCAGACGGTTCATTTCCACCGCGTATTCCATCGGCAGTTCCTTGACCAACGGCTCGATGAAGCCGGAGACGACCATCGTGGTCGCTTCCTCCTCGCTGAGTCCGCGCGACATGAGATAGAACAGCTGCTCCTCGCCCACTTTGGAGACGGAGGCTTCATGACCAATCGTCACGTCGTCTTCGTCAATCTCAATGTAGGGATAGGTGTCGGAGCGGCTCTGCGGGTCGAGCAGCAGGGCGTCGCACACCACGTTGGACTTGACTCCCTTCGCGCCTTTATAGACCTTCAACAAGCCGCGATAGGACGCGCGTCCGCCCGCCTTGCTGATGGACTTGGAGGTAATCTTGCTGGTCGTGTTCGGGGCAAAGTGAACCATCTTGCTGCCCGCGTCTTGAATCTGCCCCGCGCCCGCAAACGCCATCGAAAGCATCTCGCCGTGCGCGCCGGGTTCCATCAGGTAGCAGGAGGGGTACTTCATGGTCACGGCGCTTCCTATATTTGCGTCGCACCATTCATGCGTGGCGTCGGCAAAAACTTTGGCTCGCTGCGTCACCAGGTTGTAAACGTTATGACTCCAATTTTGAATCGTCGTATATCTTGAGCGCGCGCCCTTTTTAACCACGATTTCAATCACGCCGCTATGGAAAGAGTTGGTGCTGTATTGGGGGGCGGTGCAGTTATGCGAGACAACGCCTTCCGCCACATAAGATTCGTCCTCTTCCACAGAGAAGTTGAAAACTTCGGCTTCCATTTCTTCAACGATGATTTCCTTAATGGGAACATAAAGGAATCTTTCGTCAAGAGAAAACGGAGAGCCGCTCAGGTCGCCGTCAGGATGTTCCGCAAACCAATCGGGGACGCTGTCCGCAAGGAATTGCGGGGCTAAAGCCGCCTGCTCATTACGCAAAAGTCCTTCGGACTCGGGCAGCGAGTCGGCTTGAGCCGACTTCCATGTATTGAGGCGGGGATTTATCCCCTGCCGAACCGCGGTTTCAAATTGCGGAACTGGGATAACAAGATAGTCTCCAACCTTAACGTTTTCCGCGCACTTCCAAACAGGCTGGAATTCCTGATTGCGCTCATTCGGCTTTTCGCGGGAAGCGACCAGCAAAGGATGTTCGGCGGTCACGCGCAAAGTACGTCCGCTATCGCCATAGAAACGGATATTGTAAATATTTCCGTGATAAGGTCGCTTCATCGTGTGATACACGCGGCGGTAACGTCCGCGATGAGTCAAAACCTCGTCGCCGACTTCAACGGTCTCGATTGCCTTCTCGCCGTTGCGCGTGCGGACTTTCGCGCCAGCGAGGAAGCAGCCCTCGACATAATGCACCTGCGCGCCTTCGTCCACGATAATCAGCGTGCGCTCAAATTGACCGACGTTTGCCGTGTTCAAGCGGAAATACGCCTGCAAGGGCAAATCCACCTTCACGCCTTTGGGGACGTACACAAACGAGCCGCCCGACCAAACGGCGGAATTCAATGCGGCGAATTTATTGTCTTCGATGGGGACAACCGTGCCGAAATATTCCTTAAACAAGTCGGGATGCTGCTTGAGCCCGTCTTCGATGGAAAGGAAAATCACGCCCTGCTTGGCGAGATGTTCTTGAATGGAGTGATATACCATTTCAGACTCATATTGCGCGCCCAACCCCGCCAAGAACTTGCGCTCCGCTTCGGGGACGCCGAGCCTGTCAAAGGTGCGTTTGATGTCGTCCGGCACGTCATCCCAGGATTTTTCCTGCTTTTCGGTCGGTTTGACGTAGTAATAAATATCGTCAAGGTTGAGGTCCTTCAGCGTCGGTCCCCAGTTGGGCATGGGACGCGCGAGGAAGTGTTCCAGCGCTTTCAAGCGGAATTCCAACATCCACTGCGGTTCTTCCTTCATGCGGGAGATTTGCTCCACGACTTCGCGGCTTAATCCCTTTTTGGATTTGAACGCATAATTATCATCGCGCTCGTGAAAGCCGTATTTATACTCGCCAATTTCTTCAAGAATTTTTTCGTCTTCGCTCATGGTTGTCTCCAAATATTGGAGATTGGAGATTACCAATAAAACCAATCTCCAATCTCTACTCATCCAATCTCTACTCTTCCACCTTTTCCCGAATCCAATCGTAGCCGTGTTCTTCAAGGTGAAGCGCCAGTTCGGGACCTCCGGATTCGACGATACGTCCGTCCATCATCACATGAACAAACTGCGGCTTGATGTAATTCAACAGGCGTTGATAATGCGTAATCACCAGAACGCCAAGGTCGGGACCAGAGAGCGCGTTCACCCCTTCGGAGACGATGCGCAGCGCGTCAATATCAAGACCGGAATCGGTTTCATCGAGGATGGCAATTGAGGGCTTGAGGGTTGCCATTTGCAAAATCTCCGCGCGTTTCTTTTCCCCGCCGGAAAAACCATCATTCAAATAACGTCCGGCAAACGCATGGTCCATTTTTAACATATCCATCTTTTCTTTTAACATCTTGCGAAATTCGGGAATGGGCATGCCTTTATCTTCAGGGTTTTCGGCGCGGCGGCGGGCGTTGATGGCGGAGCGCAAAAAGTTCGCCACCGTCACACCCGGAATCGCAACCGGATATTGAAAGGCGAGGAAAATTCCAGCGCGGGAGCGTTCGTCAGGTTCCATTTCCAAAATATTTTCACCGTTAAATAAAACCTCTCCGGCGGTGACTGTGTAGCTGGGATGTCCCATCAAGGTATAAGCCAAGGTTGATTTGCCAGTGCCGTTCGGTCCCATAATGGCGTGAATTTCACCCTGATTGATTGTGAGCGTAAGCCCCTTAA
>DAOTZP010000097.1:0-17026 GCA_034434265.1 Anaerolineales bacterium
GTCAGGTCTGCCCCCTAAAATTCAAAAAAAAATCGACTCGCCTTACGGCGAGGGAACGGTCAGAAACCAGCAACCAGCAATCAGGAACCAGAAGAATGAGAAATAGGGAACGACGACACCACAACAACACGAAAGCCAGGATCGTCAAGCCTGAGGTCGGGATTGTCCCAGTAGCGAATCGCGCAACGCAGAGCCGAGCCTACATTGTTGTACGAGCCGCCGCGAACAACACGACGTTCATCGCCTGCAAGGTCGTTGAGTTTTTCTTCGTTCTTCAAATAATCCTTGTAATCACCCTGCCATTTCGTCAAGCACCACTCCCAAACGTTGCCGCTCATATCCAGCAAGCCAAATTTATTTTCGCCCTTTGGAAAAAGCCCCACCGCGCTGGTCGCGCCAATTCCCGTTTTATCATAATTGGCATGGTCGGGCGTGATGGTATCGCCCCATGAATAAGGCGTGTCCGTCCCCGCCCGCGCGGCGTATTCCCACTCTGACTCTTTGGGAAGACGAATTTCAAATTGACGGGCAGAGATGAGAGATTGGAGATTGGCGTCTTCGAGAATGGCGCGAGTCTGCGGCTCATAAACCTGTACCTTGTAACTTGTACCTTGTAACGTGTAACTCGTATCCCGCAACTTTTCCGTCAGCCATCTGCAATACGCCACCGCCTCATACCAACTGACGCCCACAACCGGGTGATTGGGCAGGTTGAACGGTTCGCGGTAGGAAACGGGCGCGGTCCTAAATTCGTCATCCAAGATGCCTTTGAACCCCTTCCCGCTTTGCCAATAGCCTGCGGCTTTCGCCTCGCCCCAGTATTTTTCGGTCGCGTATCCGCCCGCATCCACGAACAACTTGAATTGCGCGTTGGTGATGGGGTAGCGCGTCATATAAAATTCTTGCTTGATTTTGCGCTTGAACTGCGGGTGTTCGTCTGAATCGCCCTCGCCTTCTTTGCTGCCCATCATAAACTCGCCGGGGGGGATGCGGCAGAAGAGAAAGTCCTTCGTCACGCCTTCGCGCAGGTCGCCCAGTTTGGCAAGGGTATTGCCCGCTTCGGCGCGTTCAACAGGGGTGAGGTATTTTCCAGATTCAATCAGGCGCAAGGTATTTAATTGCAGTCGGTTCAAAAAGTCTTTTCCGCGCCCCCATTGACTCGCTATTTCATCAATGCCATATTCAACGGCAATTTGTCCCGCCCAAAGCGTGGCGCGTTCCGCCTGCCCGCTTTCGAGCGGGTTTTCTTTGCAAAGTTCATCCATCATAAACATGAGATTTTTCCAGGCGCTTGGCTCATTGTGAATGATGTGTTCCGCGCCCATTAAGGCGGGCTTGACCCAATCCACGCCCGCCGCCGCGCATTGCCAGTAAATTTCAGTTGAGTTGTCCTGATTAACCATGTAACAACCCGCAAGGTATTCCTGAATGCTGCGGTGGGGAAAGCGGTAAAACACGCCCGCGTTATTTTGCCTTCCGCTGGTGTCTTCCAACAAGCCCGAACGCTGCTCGATGTATTTCAGGAATTGCAAAGCCAGCACATCGTCTTTATTGAAATGGTAGCGTTCCAAAATATCCAACGCTTTGGCGCGCGACAGGTCGCCTTCGTTCTTTGCATTTGATTCGTGCGCGGCATACGCCAGATGGCGCAAGGCTTTGCTTAAGCGGCGCTCATCCTCCAAAAATTTTTCCAACTCGGGGGCTAGTTCCACGCTGTTGGCTTTTTGTTTTTGCCATGTGTCGGAGAAGATTTCAACCACCTTTTTGTAGAGTTCGGCGCGTTTTTTGGGCAGTTTTGCTCCTTTGCGGTGAATCAACGCCAGAATGGTCAGGGTCATGGGATTGCAGGAAAGTTCCAGCAACTGGTCTTCGGTGGCGCTTCGCGCAAGGTCTTTAATGCGCTCCTCTGCCTGCTCTTTTGTAAACAGCGTCAAATCGCGCAATTCCTCATACCATGCGCGGGCAAAAAATTCGATTTGCTTCTTGTTCAGCGGCTTGATGGCGTATTCTTTGAAATTTGGAAAATCCTTCGGCTCAATTACGACATTGGGGCGCGAAGTAATAATTATGCGCTCAATATTTTGAAAATCAATCACCGCGCGAACGGCTTCTTGAACCATCTTGCGGGCGGCTTGCGGGGTTTCGTCCAAGCCGTCCAAAACCAAAAGAATTTTTCCACTGTTGAATGCCGCTTTAATTTCGGGGATAAAATCTTCCGCGTTTCGCGCGCGCGCGTCTTCGCCGATTGCCTCCAAAATCAGGTTCGAAAATTTCGCTTTCTTATCCAACAACGGGAGAGAATCTAAATTTGCCGCTTTGAGTTTTGGAGTCAGGTTTCGCAGTTCGATATACACCGGCAGCAAATCGGGGGAGATTTCGGGCAACGGCTTTCCATTTCCAAGCAAAACGGAAGCTTGCAACCCGAGCAGGTTTTTCACGAAAACACTTTTCCCCGAACCTGCCTCGCCGCGCAGAATCATTCGTTTTGTCCGCGCTGTGGCTTGCATCACCTTAAGCGGGGTCTTTTTCTCGTCGCCTTTTTCTCCGCGCTTTTCTTGACCCTCCAGGTCTTCGATGAAAGTTGTTGTATCAAGGTCAATATAGACTTTGTCCAAAGAAATTTTTACGTCCGAATCCTTTTCCTCGCCCAAGATTGCCGTAGGCAGGGAATTGCAGTAGTTTTTGAGGTTATTCAAATATGCGGAACGCGCAACGCTTTCTTTTATGCTGGCAAAAACCGTTTCGTTGTGAACCGAAATGCTCCCACCTATCATATTCCCGTTAACCACTACGCTGCCGCCTTCGGCGTGAATTTGAATCATCACCCGCTCCGCCTCTTGCCTCAACGCGGGATATTTCTCAAAAAATTCTTCCAGCGCGGTTTTCAGATAACGGGCGCGGCGTTCCTCCGCTTTTTCGGCGGCGTCTTCCAGCGCTTCTTTTATGTCGGGGTCTTGTTTTGCCTGCGGCAGCAGTTTTTCCATCACCCAATCGGCAAATTTATCCTTGCCCTTTTGCCAAACCGCCTGCCCCAATTCCGCGCCGCCTTTCATCAAAACGGGCAGCGCCGGGGTTAAGAATTTAATCAACTGGTCGAGAAGTTCTGGCGAAATGTTCATGCCTGCCGCTCCTGTGCGATGATGAAAAATTTTACCAAAGAAAAAGCCCTCCGAGTTCCCTTGAACCCGAAGGGCGTTCGCGGCGGACACGCGGCGGTGAGCCGCCTGCTCAATTCACAAAAGTCCTTCGGACTGCGCGTGCCTGCCTTACAGCACCGAGACAGGCTTGCTTACGTTCTTTTGCCACACATGCGCCAGCCTCCGCGCCGAATCCGCTTGAGCGGATTTTCATGCCATGAGCAGGGGCTTTAGCCCCGGCGGGTTGCGCGTGAACGGCGGGTTTCGCGGCGGTGAACCGCCTGCTCAATTCACAAAAGTCCTTCGGATTACGCCTGCTTATGTTTTTTTACCACACATGCCCAGCCTCTGCGCCGAATCCGCTTGAGCGGATTTTCACGCCATGAGCAGGGGCTTTAGCCCCGGCGGGTTGCGCGTGAACGGCGGGCTTGATAGCGCCGACAAAAGAAGATTTCGAGCGTATCATATTTTTTTGGGGCAAGCCGTAGCGCAAATCTCTGATTTGCCTCGCAAGTCGGAGACTTGCGCTACATTTTCCGAAAATTTAGACCACACCCAAGATTTCTCCCCGGCGCCCGTAACCTGTAACCCGTAACCTACTTCACCCCCGCCACCTTCAACCCGTCCTCCAAAATCGCCTTCACCTTGTCCCCGTGCCTTGTCTCGCAATACACGCGCAGAATCGGCTCCGTGCCGCTGAAGCGGATTAACATCCACCCGCCGTCTTCGAGTTTGAACTGGAAACCGTCAATCGTAACCAAGTCGGTCACCTTCAAGCCGCCGAGAGTCTTCGGATTGTTGTCCATGATGATTTTCTTGCGCGCCTCGGCGTCGCCGCTGAAGGGACTGTCCACGCGGTCGTAGAAATATTCCCCGCCCACTTTGGAGAACAGGTCTTTCAGCAACTCCGTCGGCTTCTTGCCGGTCTTAACCATGAAGTCCAGCATATACAAGCCTGCGAGGATGCCGTCGCGTTCAGGGACGTTGCCGCGAAAGGCGTAACCGCCGCTTTCCTCGCCGCCGATGAGCGCGTTGGTCTCGGTCATCTTCGGCGCAACGTATTTGAATCCCACGCCGGTTTCATGCACGGGGACGCCGTACAGCTCGCCCAGTTTGTTGAGCATGTTGGTCGTGGAAAGAGTCTTGACGATGTCGCCGCGCTCGCCGCGAATTTCAAGCAGATAGTAAGCCAGCAGCGCGTACACCCGCAGTTGATTGATGAACTCGCCGTTCTCGTCGCCGATTCCGCAGCGGTCCGCGTCCCCGTCGGTGATGAGCAGCACGTCGGCTTTGTTTTCCACAGTGGCTTTAAGACCAACGTCAATATTCGGGCGAATCGGTTCGGGGCGTTTCATTTCGGGGAAGGACGGATTGCGCTCGTTGTGAATTTCAATCACGCGCGTCTTTCCGCCCGCCAGCAGGCGCGTAAACCAGCCCGCGCCGTTGCCCCACATCGCGTCCACCACCACGGTCAAGCCCGCGTCTTTGATGGGCTGCAGGTCAATCAAGCCGTCGCGGGTAAGATGTTCAATGTAGGGAGTCGCCGCGTCGAACTTGACAATCTCGCCCGCCGCTTCCGCTTCTTGATACGCCTTGCGCTTGACATCCTTCGCGTCGTCGGGAATCCCCGCCTCGATTTGCTTCAAGCCTTCGGGGTCAATCGCTCCGCCCGTTTCGTTGCGGACTTTGAAGCCGTTATCCGTCGGCGGGTTGTGACTCGCGGTGATGTTCACCGCGCCCGCCGCTTTTTTATCCACCACCGCGTACGCGATGACGGGCGTGGGCGTCGCGCCGTCGGTCAAATAAACCTTCAACCCGTTGCCCGCCAACACCTCCGCAACGGCGGCGGCGAAATGCTCGCTGCCGAAGCGCTTGTCATGCCCGACCACAACCCACTGTCCCTGTTTGCCTTTGGACAAAAGATAATTGGCGAAGCCTTGCGCCGCGCGGCGCACGTTATCGAAGGTGTAATCTTCCGCGATGACTCCGCGCCAGCCGTCGGTGCCGAATTTTAGTTTTTGTGCCATGTTTGTTTCTCCGTTTTATCAGGATAATAAAATTATACCCATCGCTGTTGAAAAATTCGCGTTTTGCGCGAAGAGAATCTATTCCATTTCCGCTTGCATCCGGCGTTTTAACATTTCGATAATCTCTGCATATTCCGGCTGCGCGGCAAGGTTTTGCATTTGATACGGGTCACGCATCAGGTCATACAATTCCACTTCGCCGCTTTCATATAAGGTCAAACTCCATTCTTTGGTGCGAAAGCCCGTGTAAGGCGGAATGATGGATGTCGCGCCGCCATCGTCTTGGTCGTCTTCAAACTGCTCAAAAAAGAAACCATCGCGCCATTCGGCAAGCGGGTTGAGCAAAAGCGCGGCGAAACTTTTACCGTCCATCTGCGGAAGGTTTTGCGCGCCCGCAAATTCCGCAAAGGTGGGTGCAATATCAATGTTTAGCACAAAGCGGTCGTCCACGCGGGGCGTTTTGATTTGAGCGGGGTAGGAAACCACAAACGGAATCTGCAAACATTCAGTGTACGGACATGCTTTGCCGACAAAGCCATGATTGCCAAGTGAGTATCCGTTATCGGACGTGAAGATGATAACCGTGTTATCGCGGATGTTGTTTTCGGAAAGGGCTTGAACAATTTGCCCCACGCCTTCATCTACGGTTATCAATGAGCGCAATTGCCGCTGATAAATCCCTTCCACCCGGTCCGGCGTGGGGGTTTTTACAACGCTTAACCATTGCGGCTTGTCGCTGATATTCTTTTCAAAATAATTGGGCGGCGCATACGGCTGAAAATTTTCATCATACGATTTGAACAAGTCGGCATGACGGCGCGCCGAATAATACGGCTGGTGCGGCGCGACATAATTCACGCTGAGGAAGAACGGCTCATCCGCATTTTGTTCAATGAAGGCAACAGCCTTTTGAGTTAAAACGTCAGTGCTGAAATTTTCTTCGCTGGCGGAATATTCTTTGATTCGTCCGTTTTCGTTTACCGTGTAATTGGTAAAGAAATAATTTCCCGGCGACGTGGTGTAGAAAGCCTGCCACTCATCCCAGCCGGGCGGAATGTAGCCCTTGGGCAGGTTGTCATATTCATTTAGATATTTGCCCAGCAGCGCGGTTTTATACCCCGCCTGCTTTAACCAGACGGGCAGCGTATTTTCATCCTGAAACTTGGACGCGCCGCCGGTGGGAAAGCGGTTGGTCAGCACGCCGTGATTGCGGACATATAAACCGGTGAGAATGCTCGCCCGGCTGGGACAGCACAGCGGCGTGGTCACATACGCGCTGGTGAAGGTGATGCCGTTTTGCGCCAGTTCGCGCCGTACAACGGGCATATAGTTCAAGCTGTGCGCTGCCTGGTCATCGGTCAAAATCAAAATTAAGTTCGGTTTTCCTTCGCGCTGCGCGGCGTTTGCAGAACATGCGGCAAGAAAAAGCGTAAAAAAAGAAAAAAGAAAAAAATGTTTTTTGAATGGCATGGAGCATTTGAAGTATTACGCGCAGGGCTGCATGGCGGCATGTTCATTTCACAGCCGCAGCATCGAAATCCGCGCAAGGGGCGTTAACGAATAAACTCCACCGAGTCGTAGCCCAACTGCTCGGTAAAAAAGCGGTAGAAATAATTTTCCGCGTTGTTTTGCGCCTGCTGCAAAATTCCATCTTCCAGCACTGCCGCGCGAATTTTATCCTCGGCGGCTTGGCGGCAGGCGGTTTCCAGCCCCATGTTGTTTGGCGCAAGCGGACCGGTCATGCGGTCATACACATAGGATTTTTCGTTATTGAGCGTTACAACGAATAATTCCGCAGGCGGTAATTTGACGAAGACTTTTCCGTTTTGCAAAAACATATCGCCGGGTTGAATTTTTTCCATGTCAATTCCGGCTATCACTTCGCCATGCCCGACGAACAGAATCTTATCTCCGATAACATAGCCCAAAAAGCCATCTTGATTCACCTGGCAGGTCACCACCTGTTCCACGCTGTATTGGATGGTCTCCAGCCTTGCCATGGCGCGGATGTTATTGATGTACGTCACCGGGTCGGGGATGATGGTGGGCGTGGGGTTCATCGCCTGCGCGATTTGAGTCTGCAATGCCTGGTTGGCTTGATTTACCTGCTCAAACGGCGCGGAGGCGGCTTGTGCGGTCTCGCGGACGGTTTGCACAATAAAGTACACGCCCGCCGCCAGCACAATTAAAATGACGAGGGATACAATGGTGTTAAATGTGTTTTTCATGTGAATCCTTTCGGGGTAGCTTGTCTTATTATAGCAATATCAGTATGATTATGCGGAAATGATAAAACGATTTTTAATGCTGTTGCCGCTGGCAGCGCTGGCTTGCTCGCTGCCGGTGACGATTAACCTGCAAGGCAATCCAACCGCCACCCCGCTGCCGTTGACCGCGACTCCTTCCCCCGCGCCCACTCCGCAACTTGGCACGCAGCAAAACCCGCTGATTTTTGCGCTTGCCCCTTCGCCCCATGCCGACCCTCAGGTGGTGGCTGCCGGTGAGGAAATCGCCGCGTTTATCGAGCAGCGCACAGGCTACCGGCTGGTTACAGTCGCCCCGCCTTCCGAAGCCAGTCTGGTGGATGCGTTCGATAAAGGCAACGCGCACATTGGCATTCTTTCGCCGTTTGGGTATTTGCTGGCGCGGCAAAATGATTCGGTGGCGGCGATTCTTGCCAGTGCGCGCGAAGGACAGATTTTTTACGGGGCGCAGTTCATCGCCAGCCGCGAGAGCGGGTTCGTTCCATTTTTCAGTGAAGAACGCGCGGAAAACACCGCCGAGGCGCGCGACGCGCTCAGACAGTTTGAAAATAAAAAACCCTGCTGGACGGATTCCAATTCGCCCTCCGGTTATGTTGTTCCACTGGGCGTGTTGAAAGCCAGCCGCGTGCGTTTGGCGGAAGGCGCGTTTTTGCAAGGTCATCCCGCTGTGGTGCGCGCCGTGTACGCCGGAGATATTTGTGACTTTGGCGCAACCTATGTGGATGCGCGCAGCCTGCCCGCGCTGGAAGCCAACTACCCCGATGTGTTCGACCGCGTGCGCGTCATCTGGCGCGTGCCGAATATCATCCCGTATGAAAATATTTCCATGTCCAATTTATTGACATTGGACGTGCGCCGCAATATTCAACGCGCTTTCATTGACTTGCTGCTTTCGCCCGATGGAAAAGAGAAACTGCAAATGGTGTACGGCATGGATGAAATTCAAGCAGTGGATGATACGATGTATGCCGAGTTTGAAAAGCTGGTGCAAGCTTCGGGGGTGAACCTTGCCGATTTAATTCAAAGCCAAGAAGAGTGATGTTCAAAAAAACAATTCAATTTTTATGGCGGTGGACTTTGCGCCTTTCTCTGCTTCCCGCGCTGCTTTTGCTGCTGCCCAAGTTGTTTGTGCTTTTGTTTGCCGCCCCGCGTATTGAGATTGAAGAGAACGTCCCCGCGCAACCGGTGGCGATTGTCTTTGGCGCGGGCTTGTACCCAGATGGCTCCGCGGGTCCCGTGCTGCGTGACCGTTTGCAAACCGCCATCCGCTTGTATCAGGCTGGCAAGGCAAAAAAACTTTTGATGAGCGGCGACAACCGCTTTGAATATTACAACGAACCGGAAGCCATGCGCCGTTACGCGCTTGAATATGGCGTTCCCAACGAAGATATTGTGCTGGACTACGCCGGGCGCCGCACTTATGATACCTGCTACCGCGCAAAGGAAATCTTTGGCGTGCAATCCGCAATTTTGGTCACGCAGGAATTTCATTTGCCGCGCGCTGTTTTTTTATGCAGCGAGTTGGGGATTGAATCGTACGGGGTTACAGCCAATAACCGCTATTTTCGCAAAATCCTGCGCGCCTACTGGCATGCCCGCGAGCTGCTTGCCACCGCCCAAGCCGTGCTGGATGTGTATCTTCTCAAACCGCTGCCCGTGCTGGGTGAGCCGCAGCCGATAACATAGGACGGGCTTTAAGCCCGCCCTGTCAATAATTTCACCGCTTCAAATGGGGAAAGCGAACGCGCGGCAATTTTTTCAAACACTTCTTGATATTGCGCCTGAGAAACTTTTTCGCGGAATTGATTCATCAGCGCGTCGCGCAGCAGCGAATCAAATTCTGTTTCCAGCCGCATCCGTTCGCGCAGTTTCCATCCGCCGTTCAGGTTGAGGTGCGAAACATGCCGCGCAATTGCATCCGCAAGTTCGGCTATGCCTTTTCCCTCAGTGGAGACGGTGCGTTGAATCGGCGGAATCCAAATCGTCTCATCGGGTTTTTCTTGCGGGATGTTAACCGTCATATATGTTCCGTGATGACGAAATACGCGCCGGGTGGGGTGCGCCAATTCCAGCATGGATTTGAGCGCCTTCTCGGTGTTTTCCACGCCGGGTCTATCCGCTTTGTTGATGACGAGAATATCCGCAATTTCCAAAATCCCCGCTTTAATGGCTTGAATATCATCGCCCATGCCGGGCGCTTCAACCACAATCGTTGTGTGCGCCAGCCGCGCCACATCCACTTCGCTTTGCCCCGCGCCAACCGTCTCGATGATGATGACATCAAACCCCGCCGCGTCGAACACTTGCGCCATGTTGGCGGTGGCGCGAGCCAGCCCTCCCAGCGAGCCGCGCGAAGCCATCGAGCGGATGAACACGCCCGCATCGCCGGAAAGGTCGCGCATACGCACGCGGTCGCCCAGCACGGCGCCGCCGGTGAACGGGCTGGAAGGGTCAACGGCAATGACTGCGATTTTTTTTTGTTCCGCTTTGCGGTAATGCAGCGCAAGCTGATTGACCAGCGAGGACTTGCCCGCGCCCGGCGCGCCCGTTACGCCGATGAGATGCGCCCTGCCGGTGTGCGGAAATAATTCAATCAACGCGGTTTGGGCTTCGGGCGCGTTGTTTTCCACTTGGGTCAGCAGGCGAGTCAGGGCAAGGCGGTTTCCTTCAAGGATGGCTTGTGAGTTTGTCATTGAGTTTGCAGGCATAATAAAAAGGATGAACGGGGATAAAAAATCTTTCTCTCCGTTCATCGTGTAATCGCGGTTCGCTCTCGGCTAATTTCCCACTGTGGCTCGTATATCGCGGATGATGTCTTCGGTGGAGGCGCCGGGTCCGTACACGCCGGAAATGCCCATTGCCTTTAATTTTTCCACATCCTCATCGGGGATGATTCCGCCGATGAACACTTTTACATGCGATAGCCCGTTGTTTTTCAACAGCTCAATAATGCGCGGAGCAAGCGCCATGTGCGCGCCGGAAAGGATGGATAAACCCACCACGTCCACGTCTTCTTGCAGGGCGGCTTCGGCTATCATTTCGGGCGTTTGGCGCAAGCCGGTGTAAATCACTTCCATACCGGAGTCGCGCAGCGCGCGCGCCACCACTTTTGCGCCGCGGTCATGTCCATCCAGCCCGGGTTTGGCAACCAATACGCGAATTTTTTTCTCTGTCATTTTTTTCTCCATGTGAGTAAGTTATTACGACATGCCCGGCGTGTATTTCTTTTCCCATTCTGAAATGGCGGAACGAATCGCGGCTTTTACTTCGGGGTAGGGAACTTCTTCCACGCCGGGGAAGGATTCCAAGCCCACTTCCACTACCACGCCGCCTTCGTCCGATTCTTTCAAGCGAATGCCGCGTTGGGCAAGCGGAGTGCGCGCCAGCTGTGATTGCAGAATGCTGTCAATTTGACCGACCATGCTGAGCGATGCAAGGGCTTTTTCCTTTTCTTCCTCCTCTTTTTTCTCCTGGTCTGTTTTTGGTTTTTCGGGCTTTGCCGCTTTGGGTGCGGGAACGGCTGGCGCGGCAGCGACTTGAACCGGCTGCGGGGCGGGCTCCACGCGCGGCGCGGCAGGCGGAGAAGAAGGCTGCGGGGGAAGTCCGCCTTCGAGGTAGGGGCGAATGATGGTGAGCAGTTCAATCAAGCGCTTTTTTCCATCCGGTGAAAGCGCGGCATGAATTGGCTTGCCGTCCATTTCCAACTCGTAGGTTAAGCCGTTGTTTTTCAACCTTAACAAACCGGGGTCATCGGGGGCGCTTTGCATTTCCGCCAGTTTTTGATTCGCCTCGGCGATTTTTTTCTCCGCCTCGCGGATGGCGATTTCGGCATTGTTTTCCGCCGATTTGATTTTGGCATCGGCGCGGTTGCTGGAATCGAAAAACCCGATAACCCAGCCGAGAATTAACCCGATGATGAGACCGATGATGATATAGAAAAAAGGAGTGGGTGTAAACTCAGTGGTCATGTTACCTCAAAGGCTGGCACGCCGGGCAAATATGCGTGCCGCGCTGACCGACGGTGAACTTTTGAATGACGCTGCCGCACACCGCGCAGGGTTTTCCTTGGCGGTTGTAAACGCGAAACACCGTTTGATACCCGCCGCCGCGATACACCCAGTCAATGCTTGCGCCGTTGCGTTTGATGCCTTCCTTTAACACGGCGCGAATGGCTTTGTGCAGCGCTTCGGCTTGCCGCTCCGAAACTGTGTTGGAAAGCGTAAGCGGGTGCAGCTTTGCCATGTGCAAACATTCATCGGTGTAAATGTTGCCCAGCCCGGCGAGAAACGTCTGGTCGAGCAGCAGCGGCTTGAGTTGGCGTTTGCGCGCGCGCAACTGTTCAAACAGCCAGCGCGCTGTGAAACGTTTTTCCAACGGTTCGGGCCCGAGTTTGCCCAATACTTCCTGCGGCTGGCTTGTCAGCCAGATTCGCCCAAATTTGCGCGTGTCGTTGAAAGCAAGATACGTTTGGTTGGAAAGGTGAATCAGCAGGCGGTCATGTTTTTCGGGCTTGATTTTACTCCCTCTTACCATCAAATCGCCGCTCATGCGCAAGTGAATGATTAAATTGTAATCATCGAGTTGGATGATTAAATACTTTGCGCGGCGTGAAACAGCGCGGATTTTCTGCCCGCGGATTTTTTCCTTAAACTGTTTTGGGGATGGCGTGGCAAGCGTGCGCGCCCAGCGCAGCTCCGCCTCGCGGATGGTTTTTCCGGTCAGGCTTGATTCAAGCGAGCGGGCGATGGTTTCCACTTCGGGCAGTTCGGGCATGGGGGTTAAGAGAATGACAGCCACTGATACAGTGACTGTCATTGATAAAGGTTATTTCAATTCGGAGGTGCAATGACCGCAGCGCGTGGCTTTGATGGGAATGACACTCAAGCAATGCGGGCATTCTTTGGTGGTCGGAGCGGCAGGCGCGGGGGCGGCTTCCGCTTTTTTCATTTTGTTTGCGGCTTTTACAATCAGGAAGATGATAAATGCAATGACAAGAAAATCTACCACGCTTTGAATGAACGCGCCGTATTTCACCACTGCTTCGCCGACTGTGAAGGATAAATCCACAAAGCTGACGCCGCCCATGAAAAGACCAATCAACGGCATGATGACGTCGTTCACCAGCGAAGCGACAATTTTGCCAAACGCGCCGCCGATGATGACCGCAACAGCCAGGTCCAGCACGTTGCCGCGCATGACGAAATCCTTGAATTCTTTTAACATCGTTTTCTCCTTTGAAGTTGATATGCCGTGATTCTATGGTACGGGGCGAAGATTGTCAACGATGCGCCGTGATATGCTAAAATAAGCGCATTGGAGAGACGCCTATGTCTGAAATGGTTCAAGTAATGATTGACAGCATCCGCGTGCATTTGATGGCGCCGCAGCGTGTCATCCTGCTTAAGCAAGTGGATACCGAGCGCTACCTTACCATCTGGGTGGGACCGTATGAAGCGGAAGCCATCACGGTGGCATTACAGGAAGTGGAAGTGGCGCGCCCGCTGACTCACGACCTGATTCGCAACATCCTTGCCGCGTTCAATGCGCGCATCACCCGCGTGGAAGTTGTCCGCCTGCAAAACGAAATCTTTTACGGCAACATTGTCGTTGAAGTGAACGGGCGCGAAATTCACGTTGATTCACGCCCCTCGGATGCGATTGCGCTTGCGGTCCGCGCCCATGTTCCAATTTACGTTCACCGCGATATTATGGATGAAGCGGGCATCTTCCCCGATAAGGATATTCCCCAGCAAGCCGAACCGCCAGCCGAAAAACGCTCTGCGCCTCCGCCTGCCTTGCCCGAAGACAACAACGACAGACTCTCGATATTCAAAGATTTTCTCGACAAACTTGACAAAGACAAACCCGACAAGGATAAAGACAAGCCCGCGTAATTTATTCAACATTGATGGACGGAGATAAACAAGGATGAAAAATCCTTGTTTATCTTTATTCATCTCCGGTAAAAAAACACAATGACAGAATACCTTCCCCCCGAAGAAAATCCCTACGGGGATGAAACCTCCGCCCCCTCCGGCGCGTCCGCTTCGATGGTTCCGCACAGCCGCGAAGCCGAAGAAGCCGTTATTGGGGCGGTGTTGATTAATCCCGAAGTGTATTACGACGTTGCCCAATTTTTAAGCGCGGATGATTTTTACATTCACCGCAATCAATGGATTTGGGAGGCGTTCACCCGCCTGCACGAGCAGCGCATCCCCGTGGATTTGTTGACTCTTTCCGAAGAATTGGACCGCGTGGGGCAGCTTGCCGAAATCGGCGGTTCGGCGTATTTGACTTCGCTTATTAATCAAGTGCCGTCCTCGCTGAACGCCGAATCCTACGGGCGCATTGTGGAAGGTCACTCCATCCGCCGCAAGATGATTGCCGCCGCAAATAAAATTGCATCCATCGCGTATAACGAATCCTCCACGGTGGATGACGTGATGAACGAGGCGGAGAAGGCGGTCTTTGGCGTCAGCGAGCGCAGACTAAAACACGACTTGCAGCCCATCTCCAGTGTGTTAAGCGATTTTTACGACCACATTGACGAACTGGCAAAAAACCCCGAAGACATTCACGGCGTCCCAACCGGTTTTATTGACTTGGATAAAATGCTCGGCGGCTTGCAAAAATCGGACTTGTTGATTATTGCGGGCAGACCGGGGCAGGGCAAAACGGGGCTGCTGCTTTCCATTGCCAAAAACGCGGGTTTGACTCACAAAAAGCATGTCGCCATCTTCTCGCTGGAAATGTCCAACGAGCAAGTGGTGCAGCGCCTCATCGCGCAGGAGACGGGCATTGATTCGCATCGTTTGCGAAACGGCAAACTGCGCGAAAATGAATGGGCGCTGTTCACGCACGCGGTGGAAGTTTTTTCCGATACCAAAATTTTCCTCGACGATACGCCCGCCATCACGCCGCTGCAACTGCGGACCAAATGCCGCCGCCTGCACATGGAATACGGCATTGACCTCATCATCATTGATTATTTGCAGCTCATGGGCGGGGATTCGCGCAACGACAACCGCGTGCAGGAAGTTTCGCACATTTCGCGCAGTTTGAAAGTGCTGGCGCGCGAACTGAACGTGCCGGTCCTGACCGCCGCGCAGTTAAGCCGCGCTGTTGAGCAGCGCACCGATAAACGCCCCATGCTTTCGGATTTGAGGGAATCTGGCTCGCTCGAACAGGATGCGGATATCGTCATGTTCATTTACCGCCCCGACCAATACGAAAAAGATTCCGAAAAGCAAAACGTGGCGGAAATCATCGTCGCCAAACACCGCAACGGACCCGTCGGCAGCGTGGAGCTCATCTTCCGCGGCGCGTTGACCAAATTTGAAAACGCGGCGACGAAGACGTTCAAGCCGAATGAATAGAAGAATTACCAATTACCAATCACCAATTACTGATTTGTCACTGGTAACTGACCACTGATAACTGATAACCCCCCCAGCCATGCCTCCCTTTACCGGCTTTACCTCCAAAGAAACGTTCACCCAAATTCCCGATTCGTTGTTGATGTTGATGAATGAAATTGACGACATCGCGGAATTGAAGGTGACTTTGTTTGCCATTTGGCGTATTGAACGCATTGAGGGACATTTTCGCGCCTTGTGCCGCACCGATTTCACGCCTGAGGCGCTGGGACTTTCCGCCAAGCAGATTCAAGATGGATTGGAGAAAGCAACCGCGCGGAAGACGCTGCTCGCCGCGTCTCATGAATCCGATACATTTTATTTCCTCAACTCGCCGCGCGGAAGGCTGGCGGCGGAGGCGTTTGCAAAGGGCAACTGGCGCGAATCCGCCCGTGTGTTTTCCGCGCCGAAGTCGAATTTGTTTAAATTATATGAAGAGAACATCGGCGCATTAACCCCGCTGATTTCCGAAATGCTGCGCGAGGCGGAGACGCTCTACCCCGCCGTATGGTTTCAAGAGGCGTTTGAAATTGCCGTCAGCCGCAATGCGCGCAACTGGAAATATGTGGAAGCGATTTTGAAGCGCTGGAAGGAAAACGGGAAAGATGAAAGAAAAAATCAATCAGACCTTGTCGAAGATGCAAAAAGATACTCGGACAGCGAGTTTTCCGAATTCATCAACCCTGACTGACACGATTTCAAAAACATTAGGCGACCCCAACTGCCCGCACTGCGGCGGCGCGGGGTATGTGCGCTATGACGTGCCGGTGGGTCACGAAAAATTTGGCAAGTTGGAATCGTGCGTGTGCCGCGCAAAAGATGTGGCGGAAGCCGCGCGCGCGCGCCTGTTTGCGTTGAGCAACCTTGACCGCTTGAGCCATTTGCGTTTTGAAAATTTTCAAACGGCGGGCAATCCCAAAGCAAAATTTATGACCCCGCAGGAAAAAGAAAACCTGCGCGAAGCGTTTGAAGCTTGCGAAACGTTCACAAAACAACTGCAAGGCTGGATTTTGCTCGAAGGCGGATACGGCTGCGGCAAGACTCATCTTGCGGCGGCAATCGCCAACGAAGCGGTGAACGGCGGCGTGCCGACGCTTTTCATCACCGTGCCGGATTTGCTCGATTCGTTAAGGTTCGCCTACGACAACCCCGAAACCACCTTTGAACAACGCTTTGAAGAAATCCGCAACGCCGCGCTGCTCATCCTTGATGACTTTGGCACGCAAAACGCCACAGGATGGGCGCAGGAAAAACTTTTTCAAATTATCAATTATCGTTACGTCAACAAACTGGCGACGGTTATCACCACCAATTTGATGCTCGATGAAATTGAAGGGCGCATCCGCTCGCGTTTGCAGGATGAGAGTTTTGTGCGCCACTTGAAAATTTCCGCGCCCGATTATCGCCGCCCCGAAGAGACGAGCAACCCCGGCATTTCCATGCTCTCATTGCCGGAGATGAAGAACATGACCTTCAAAACCTTCCAAATGCGCGATGATGAAATCGGCAAGGAAGAGGTCACCACTCTCACCAAAGAAAAAACGGATAAATTCGGCAATAAATTCAAAGACAAGGAAATTGTCCGCGTGAAGGTGACGAAGGAAGACGTGAAAACGCTGCACGATGCCTTTGCCGCCGCCGCGCGCTTCGCGGAAGAACCGCACGGCTGGCTGGTGCTGCTGGGGGATTCCTACTCCGGCAAGACGCATCTCGCCGCCGCCATCGGCAATTACCGCATCGGGCTGGGCGGACAGGCGCTGCTGGTGGAAGTCTCCGCGCTGCTGGATTACATGCGCCAAACCTTCCGCCCGACTTCGGAAGTTTCCTTCGACCGCCGCTTTCACGAAATCCGCACCACGCCATTGCTGATATTGGACGACTTGAAAGAAAGCGGCGCGAGCTCCCCTTGGGCGGAGGATAAACTGTACAGCGTGTTGAACTATCGCTACAACGCGCATTTGCCTACTGTCATCACCTCCACCATGCGGGCGGAAGCCTTCGCTTTAAGTTACCCCAACCTGTGGAACAAACTGCTCGACCCGTCCATGAGCGAAATCCGCGTAATTAATATGCCGCCGTACCGCAAACAGGCGAGGAAGTCCGCGCACAAAAAAAAGCAATGAACAAACAAAAAACCCGCCTGCAAAGGCGGGTTCTTTTCTTACGCTTTCTTCTTCATTTTC
>DAOTZP010000098.1:0-5536 GCA_034434265.1 Anaerolineales bacterium
GCCTATTACCTGATGACGCTTGCCTACTTTCCCGAAGCAACCTGGTTGTGGGGCGTGTTTGGATTGGGCATGGCGGCATTCGGCGGCGCAATTCCATCCGCGCCGGGGGCGGTGGGAACTTTTGAGGGCGCGGTCGTCTTCGCGCTTACCCGCTTCACGTCCGATGAATCCACCGCGCTGGCTGCGGCATTGACCATGCGTATCTACAACTACATCAACAGCGGCGTGATTGGCATGATTGGCTTGCTGAGTGAAGGGCAGACGCTTTCGGGCGTGTATCAACAAATTTTGAATTTCAGGAAAAAAGAAGAAGAATGAAATATCTCATCACCGGCGGCGCGGGCTTCATTGGCTCGAACTATGTGCACCGATTGTTAAAGCGCGGCGAGCATGTAACCATTTACGACAATCTCTCGCGCACCAAACGAAATATCGAATGGCTGACTGAAACCTTCGGCGCGGATTCCTTCCGCCTGATTGTGGGCGATGTGCGCGACGCGGAACAACTTGCAAACGCGGCAAAAGACGCGGACGTCATCCTTCATCTTGCGGGGCAGGTGGCTGTCACCACTTCGGTAACACATCCGCGCGAGGATTTTGAATCCAACGCGCTTGGCACGTTCAACGCGCTCGAAGCCGCGCGGCTTTCGGGCAAAAATCCCATCTTCATTTATTCCTCCACCAACAAAGTGTACGGCGGCATGGAAGAAGTGGAACTGATTGAAGAGCCGACGCGCTGGCGGTATAAGGACTTAATTTACGGCTGCCCCGAAACGCAGCCGCTCGATTTCCATTCACCCTATGGGTGCAGCAAAGGCACAGGCGACCAATATGTAAGAGATTATCACCGCATTTATGGAATGAACACGGTGGTGATGCGGCAGTCATGTATCAGCGGACCGAGACAATTTGGCATAGAGGACCAGGGCTGGGTGGCGTGGTTCATCATTGCCGCGCTTACCGGCAAGCCAATCACCATTTACGGCGACGGCAAGCAAGTGCGCGATATTTTGTTTGTGGACGATTTGCTCGACGCCTACGATATTGCCATAGAAAAAATTGAAGCCGCCAAAGGTCAGGTGTATAACATTGGCGGCGGTCCCGAAAATGTCATGTCCATTTGGGCGGAGTTTCAACCGCGGCTGGAAAACCTGCTTGGCGCGAAGATTCAAACCGCGCGCGGCGATTGGCGTCCCGGCGACCAGCGCGTCTTCTATGCCGACATCCGCAAAGCGGAACGCGAGCTGGGATGGAAGCCCAAAATCAACGTGGAAGAAGGCGTCACGCGATTGTTTGAATGGGTGAAGGAGAATCGAGGCTTATTCGAATAATGCAAACCTATCTTATTAATTTTTTACAAGACATAAAAAACCTGCTGCCCGATTTGTTTGCCGCGCTGGTCATTTTACTTGTTTCCGCTTATGCTGCAAAAGCGATTGGCGCGGTATTGCTGCGCGCGCTTGAAACGAGAAACGCATCGGCTGGCGTTTCCCATTTGTTGTCAAAAACCTTAAAATGGGTGATTATCTCTTTTGGCATCATCGCCGCATTGCAGCGTTTTTTCGACATCACCGCTTTTTTGGCTGGCTTGGGTATCATTGGTTTTACCGTTGGCTTTGCGCTGCAAAACATTATGCAAAATTTTGTTTCGGGAATTATTTTGCTGGTGCAGCAGCCGTTTCGGATTGGCGACACCGTGCAAATTTCGGGCTATGACGGGGTGGCGCTAAAAATTGACCTGCGAACTTCAGAACTAAAAACATTCGACGGCTTGATTGTTTTTTTACCCAATGCGGATATTCTTTCCAAACCGATTATTAACTACACGCGCGCTTTGCGCCGCCGCGTTGAATTGCCGGTGGGCGTGGCGTATGATTCCGACCCGGAACGCGTGCGCGAGATATGCCTTGAGGCTGTTCGCTCCACGCCCGGCTTTGTAAGCGAACCCGCGCCGCAAATTTTGTTTCAAACCTTTGGCGCGTCTTCCATTGACTTGATTATTTATTTTTGGGTGGATACCGCAGCCGCGAATGTTTCGGTTGCCAGAAATGAAGCGCTCACCAGAATTAAACACGCATTTGAAAAGCATGGAATTGAAATTCCATATCCTATTCAAACCGTGCGCCTGCCCGAAAAGCCTGTCCGCAAGTCTGCGTCAAAAAAATTAACGCGCAAATGAATTGCGATGTGTCATTTCTCACTTGACCTTCCCCTTTGAACGTTCTACAATAACTCACGTTTGACAAGGTGAACAACTCTAACAAGGAGAACAAAATGCCCGATTTTCTGTTTCGCGGCTCGCTCAAAGAACTCGACCCCGCCGTTTATGAATTGACCCAACTCGAGTCCGAGCGCCAAGCCCGCAAGTTGATTCTCATCCCCAGCGAATCCACCGCGCCGATGGGCGCGCGCGAGGCGCTGGCTTCCAGCTTCCAAAACATTTACGCCGAGGGCTATCCGCCCGAAGAGTGGCGGCGCATGGAGGAGCGGGATATTCTCGATTATGCAAACCGCCTTGCCGATTATCGCCGCAACGGCGACCCGCGCTACTACAAGGGCGTGGAATATGCCGACGTGGTGGAATCGCTCGCCTGCCGCCGCGCGGCGGAAGCCTTCGCCGCGAATGGATTCTCCGCCGACCAGATTTACGTCAACGTGCAGGCGCTCTCCGGCGGACCCGCGAACAACGCCGTGTATCAGGCTTTGATTCCGCTTGGCGAAACGATTCTCGGCTTGAACCTGCTGCACGGCGGACATCTCTCGCACGGCTCGTCCGTGAACCGCAGCGGCAAATGGTTCAAGGCGGTCCACTACAACGTGGATGAAAACGAAAAATTGGACTATGACAAAATCCGCGCGCTGGCGCTGGAGCATAAGCCGAAGCTGCTCATCGCGGGCTATTCTTCCTACTCCTGGGTTCCCGATTGGAAGAAGTTCCGCGAAATTGCCGACGAAGTTGGCGCGTACTTCCTCGCGGATATTTCCCACCTCGGCGGACTCGTGGCGGCGGGCGTTGTTCCTTCCCCGATTGGATACGCCCATGTGGTGATGTCCACCACGCACAAGAGCCTCGACGGTCCGCGCGGCGCGGTATTGCTGACCACCGACGCGGCGATTGCCAAGAAGTTGGATAGGGCGGTTTTCCCCGGCGAGCAGGGCGGTCCGCATGTGAATGTGTTTGCCGCGCTTGCGCTGGCTTTCAAACTCGCGCAGACCAAGCAATTCAAAAAACTGCAAGAGCAGACCGTCAAGAACGCTGCGGCAATGGCGGACCAATTTATGAAGCGCGGATTCCGCGTTCCGTTTGGCGGCACGAATACGCACATGCTCAATGTGGATGTGACTTCCGTTGTCGGCGAAGACGGCACAAAACTCAGCGGCGACCAAGCCGCGCGCATTTTGGACATCGTTGGCGTGGTGGTCAATCGCAACACGATTCCGGGCGATAAAAACTCCGCCGACCCGTCGGGCATTCGTCTCGGCACGCCGTGGATTACGCAGCGCGGCTTTGACGAAAAGAAAACGCGCGAACTGGCGAACATCATGGCGGACGTGCTGCTGGCTTGCGCGCCGCACAGCGTGGATACGCCGCACAAGGGGCGCGTCCGCCGCGCGAAGTTGGACTTCAATGTGTTGAACGGCGCCAAGTTGAAGGTTCGCAAGTTGGCGGAAAGCGCGGGGATTGATTTCAAATACAAGAAGAGCGGGTATCCGCATTTCTATTACATTGACGATAAATCCGCGAGCGGCGCGTTTGAACTGCGCGGTTCCCGCGTGCGTCAGATGTTGAATTACGCGCTGTCGTCCGATTTGTCCGCGTTGAAGAAGGGGCAGGCGCAGGCGACTTCGATTGCAACCCCCAAAGGCGTTGTGAAGGGAACGGTGTTGAAGGCGGACGATAATACCTATCAACTGCAAGTTCCGGCGGCGAAGGCGGGCGTGGTGGGAACATGGCTGCGCGATTTGTCCGACGGGTATGTCTCGTTCAATTTGAACGGGAAAAAGGATTTCTCCGCGTCGCGGATGCCGGGTCCGTTTGTGGTGGCGGATGTGAAAAAACTGTCAACGGACTCTAAAACGGATTCACGGATAAAAACGGATGTGGAAAAACCGTGGTATGTGGGAATCACTTCGGGTAAGGAAAAAGCCGCGCTGCCTTCCTTCGAATGGAATGAAGTGGAAGGCGAGTTAAAGAAAACCGCACTCAATCAAGTCCACCGCGATTTGGGCGGCAGAATGGTTCCGTTTGCGGGTTGGGAAATGCCCGTGCAGTATTCCGGCATTTTCGAGGAGCATCTCGCCACGCGCAACGCGGCGGGGCTGTTCGACGTGAGTCACATGGGCGTGTATGACGTGCGCGGCGCGGACGCGGCTTCTTTCCTCGATACGGTTTGCGGCAACGATTGCGGCGGACTGCTGCCCGGCGAAAGTTTATACACTCACTTCCTCACGCCCGACGCGGACGTGATTGACGATACGCTCGTTTATCGCCGCGATTGGAATAATTATCTCGTGGTGGTGAATGCCTCGAACGACGACAAAGACCGCGCATGGTTGGAGAGTGTCCGCGATGGGGTGGTGAAGATTGACAACGCGCGTCCGTGGGCGCGGACTTACGGCTATAACGCCGAAATCCGCAACCTGCGCGACCCGAAATCGGGCGACGATATGCGCGTGGATATTGCGCTGCAAGGACCGAAATCGCGCGATGTTTTGTTGGCAATGGGCGTGGATGACGCAACCCGCGCGCGGATTATGAAGTTGAAGCGCACCGAATTGTGCGACGCGGCGGTCGGCGGGTTTGACCTCATCGTTTCGCGCACGGGCTACACGGGCGAGAAGATGGCGTTTGAGTTGTTCGTTCACCCCGACCGCGCGGTTGATTTTTGGAACGCGGTGTTGAAGGCGGGCGAAGCCTTCGGCGTGAAGCCCGTCGGCTTGGGCGCGCGCGATTCGCTCCGCACCGAAGCGGGGCTGCCGCTTTACGGTCACGAGATGGGACTCGGCTCCGGCAAGTTTGGAATGCGCGACCTGGGAGTCGCCGAAGGCGGCTTTGGCTCGTACGTCAAAACGTATAAGCCGTACTTCATCGGGCGCGAGGCGTTCATCGCCCGCGAGAAGGAACGCAAGGGCGCGGTCATCCGCTTTACGTTTGACGAGCAGCGCACGCGCATGGCGCATAACGGCGACCCCGTGATGAACGCCAGCGGCGAGCGCATTGGCTTCGTCACCTCCTGCGCGATTGACGGTCAGCGCTTTATCACCGGGCAGGCGTATGTGGAGTTCGCGTACATGGCGGAAGGAACTCCGATATTCATTCATCAGGGCGGGAATATGGAACGTCCGCCTGCAGCGGCGAAGGTGGTGAGCCGGTTTGCGAAACTATAAACGGACTTTGTAACGGATAAACGGATTTGTAAACGGACTTTGTAACGGATAAACGGATTTGTAAACGGATTTTGTAACGGATAAACGGATTTGTAAACGGAATTTGTAACGGATAAACGGATTTGTAAACGGATTTTGTAACGGATAA
>DAOTZP010000099.1:0-4692 GCA_034434265.1 Anaerolineales bacterium
CCACACTTCCGCCTGCGGGTCCTGCTCAAATTCCTTTACCATCAAGCGGTTGCGGCGAACGGTGAAACGCCAATGAATGCGTTTCATTGCGTCGCCGTGAACGTATTCGCGCACACCGGCGGCATGGGGCGTAATGTCGGTTGACTTTTTGCGAATCACCTGCCCGCCGGGCAATAAGCCGGGGGGAAAGGGAAACGAGTCGATTTCAAACAACATCGGCATGACAATTAATTGGCGCGTGGATGGAATTTGTTTTTGGGCGGTAAAAATACCAAACGGGTCGCCGGTGGTCAGGCGGGTGGGACCGAGTAAAAACGCGCCGCGCCGCGTTAACCATGTGCGGGCAACGTAAGTGCGTTTTTGCCTGCCGAGCGCCATTGTCAGCAGACGTGAACCTGCGGCGTGGGGAATATTGGATTGATTGGCGACTTCCACCCACGGGACGAGAACGCGGCTTTCGTTCACCAGTTCAAAATACTCTTCAAAAATATCTCCGACGTTTGCGCGCTGCAAACGCGAAGTTCTGCGCAAGTTCAAGCCGCTTAACGCCCAGTGCGTCCACACCCAGCCGCCCGCGCCAAGTAAAACGGCAAGATAGATGAAACGCGCGTAAATATCCGCGCCGGTGAGCGCCATGCCGATGCTGCCCGCCAAAAGGAGCGCGGCAAGAAACGCCTGCCCGGCTGTAATGCTACGCAAACGCAAAGTCGCCGCCGGGAACGGGCGTGGATTGAACTGCTTCATAGACGATGCGCTCGGAACTTAAGTCGCGCAGGCGCGCGGCGGGGCTGACAATAATGCGATGGGCAAGAATGGCAGCCGCCAGCGCTTGAACATCATCGGGCAGGACGTATGCGCGACCAAGCAGGGCGGCGCGGGCTTGGCTGGCGCGGGCAAGCGCAAGGCTGCCGCGCGGACTGGCGCCCAAGTACACATCCGCGCTTTGGCGGGTGCGCGCGGTCAGTTGAACAATGTAGCGTTTTAGGTCCGGCGCAAGGTAAATGCGCTTGACGGCTTCGGCTGCCTGTAAAATTTCATCGGCGGCGGCAATCGGTTTGAGCTCCGCCAACGGGTGTTGAATTTGCTGGTCTTCCAGCACGCGCACTTCATCGGAAATGGATGGGTAGCCAATCTTCATCCGCAAAAGAAAGCGGTCCAATTGCGCTTCGGGCAGCGGAAACGTGCCTTCGTATTCGATTGGATTTTGCGTGGCAAGCACCATGAACGGCTGGGGGAGGATGTGCGTTTCGCCATCCACTGTCACTTGACGTTCTTCCATCGCTTCGAGCAGAGCGGCTTGGGTTTTGGGCGTGGCGCGGTTAATTTCATCCGCTAGAATGATTTGCCCAATGATGGGTCCCGGACGAAATTCAAATTGATTCTTTTGCTGGTTGTAAATGGAGACGCCGGTTACATCGCTGGGGAGCATATCCGGTGTGAATTGAATGCGGTTAAATGTGCAATCGAGGGATTTCGCCAGACTGCGCGCCAAAATTGTTTTGCCGACCCCGGGCACGTCTTCAATCAAAATATGTCCCTGACATAGCAGTCCTATTACCACCAAGTCCAAAGACTGCCTTTTTCCAACAATCACTTTTTCAAGATTTTCAACGAGCCGTTCGCCAAAGGCTTTTACATCCATTCCATCATATCCTTTTCGATAAGAGATGATGGGATTCTATCACGCGGCGTTGCGAATCGTGTATAATCTGCGCACGCCCCAGTAGCTCAATGGATAGAGCGCCTGACTTCGGATCAGTAGGTTGTGGGTTCGACTCCTGCCTGGGGCGCACTTTCTATTTTATAAAGACTTGTTGTGATAAATGACGGGTGGATTTATCTGACGCTGCCCCTGATGGAAAAGATGGTCAAAGTGGAGAATGGGATTGACGAGAGGGTGAAGGCGTTATATGGCTATAAAACATTCATGGAGAAAATACAATGAGAGACGCGCAAAAACCTGACCACATCAGCCTGAGCTCGCTGGTGGAAAAACTCAAAGAAGGACGCTTCGTTATCCCCGATTTTCAGCGTGACTTCGAGTGGCGGCCCTGGGATATCCGCGACTTAATGCGTTCCATTTTTTTGGACTATTACATCGGCGGCTTGTTACTTTGGAAGGGCGAAAAGAGCAACTTCAAGGCGCTCTCTTGCGAACCCATCTATGGCTATCAGGGAAGCGGAAACCCCGAATACATTGTCCTAGATGGGCAGCAACGCCTGACCGCACTCTACTACGTTTTTATGGCTCCCAACCTGCCCTTGCCCAACCGCTCCAGCCGCGCGTTTTACTTTATCCGGGTGGATAAGTTCATGGAAGAAGCCTATGACGAAGCCTTTTACTACGAATGGTTAACCAACCGCTGGCAGAAAATCCTGTCTGACCCGAAAAATCAATATGAGGAACATATCTTCCCGCTCTCCATTATCGGCGCGGGCGGATGGGAACTCTCGAACTGGGCGCAAGGCTATGAACGTTACTGGCGCGAAAAAGCCGAAACCGCCATGAAAAATGGAACGCAGCCAGAGGTTCAACAAGCCGAACGCTATGAGCAAGACGCTCATGAATTTGGTCAGCACCTACGCGGCATTACGCAAGATTACCAGATTGCCTATGTGGAATTGGACAAGGATTTGCCTGTTGACAAAGTGTGCGACATCTTCACACAAATCAACAGCCGCGGCATACGCCTGGACGTATTCGACCTGATTAATGCCCTGCTTAAACCGAAAGGTTTGCAACTCAAAAAGATGTGGAAAGAAGACGAGCCGCGCCTGAAAAGCGTTGAAACAGAACGCATGGACCGCTATGTCCTACAAACTATGTCCCTTCTCAAGCAGGGATACTGTTCGCCAAAGTACTTGTACTTTCTGCTGCCCGGTCAGGAAAAAACAGTCCGCGAGCCGGAAGGCAGCCGCCGCAAGGAAATTCTGATTGGCGATATCACAGAATTCGAAACGCTTTGGCGCCAGTCTGTGGACGTGCTGGAAGCGTCCATTCGTCTGCTTCAAGACCCGCGCGAATTTGGCGCAATTTCGTCCATGTACATGCCTTATGTCTCCATCCTGCCCGTCTTTGCAGCCATTCAGGCGCACATTGGCGCTTTACCCGCCCAACAAAAACTGGATGCGCAACGAAAAGTCCGCGCTTGGTATTGGGCAAGCGTCTTCACCAACCGCTATTCCGGGGCGGTGGAATCGACCAGCGCGCGTGATTTTCTCGATTTCAAAGCATGGCTCAGCGAAGACACTCTCCGCCCGGCGCTGTTGACCGAGTTTGAAGCGCGTTTTCAATCGTTGGATTTGCGCCGCGAGGTCAAACGCGGCACATCCATCTACAATGGCATTTTCAACCTGCTTATCCTGCAAGGAGCGCGCGACTGGGTGAGCGGACATGCTCCTCAATACGATGACATTGATGACCACCACATCATCCCGTCTTCGTGGAGCGAAGCAAGGCATCTCAAGGAAATTAGCATAGACACCATCCTGAATCGCACGCCGCTGACCAGCGAAACAAATCGCCAAGTGATTCGCAGCCGCTTACCGAATGAATATCTGCCTGAAATGATTTCCGTCAACGGCGAGGCGGTTGTGCGCGATATATTTGCATCTCACCTTATTTCCCCAAAGGCGTTTGAAATCTTGCTGCGCAACCCGTTCACAACCTCCGATTTTCTGGAGTTTATTTCGGAACGCGAGCGCACCATCAAGCAAGCCATTGAAAGCCTTCTGATTCGAGGCAGGCTGGACCTGCAACCCCTTTTACGAGACCTCGATGAACGTATTGAAAAGGTAGAATTAGCCTTGCGCGCCGCAATCGCTAATACATTGGGCAATGACCCATCTCGCCTGCCCGACCATATCCGCCCCAAAATTGAGGAGCGTTTACAGTCGGCTCTGCGTCGAAACCCCGCATTGAACGGAAACGGATACGATACGCTGGCAGGAAAACTAGAATTTGCCGATTTACGGGAACTGGAAGATATCCTGGTTGCGAAAAATATCTGGCCGCTTTTTGAGAATCGCTTCAACAGTAAACCGCAATTGAGTAATCGCTTCGCGCAATTGGCAGAACTTCGCAACAGCATCCGTCATAGCCGCACAGTAACCGAACTTGCGCGAAAAGACGGCGAAGCGGCTCTGCTTTGGTTTGAGGAAGCGCTAAAATTATGAGCGTATTTCCGTGTGGATTTTCTGCGTATGAAAGGCAGATGGGTGCTTGTTCGAGTATTCTTGTGTACAGGCTAACAGAGAAAGAGATAAGGATTGTGGAAGGGAAGTAGAGAGACCGTCCGCGAACAGGGTCACGATGACGAATATAGACGGGCGTCTGTTCAATTATTCGTGGTTGGAATTCGTGGACGGTTGTTGTCGGCAAAGCGCGGCAAACCCGCCCCGCGAAGGTCAGCGGGGTCTGCGACACGCGGATACGTCCAAAGAGGAAAGGGGTGAAAACGAGACCTAACGGGTCTCCGCAGAACCTTCATCAACCAGCGTCATGGTGATTCACAGAATCCGAATCGACTCGCGCCATAATGAGAACCGTCAGGTCTGGATGTTGGAGAAAACGAGACCTAACGGGTCTCCGCAGAACCTTAATCAACCAGCGTTATGGCGATTCACAGAATCCGAATCGACTCGCGCCATAATGAGACCCGTCAGGTCTGGATGCAGGAGATAATTATGCCA
>DAOTZP010000100.1:0-2026 GCA_034434265.1 Anaerolineales bacterium
CATCAGCATGTATCCAATTTGACTGACGATGTGAAACGCGAGCAGGCGGCGGAAGCCATATTGCGCGACTGCGCCGAACACGCCCGTCACCATCGTAAACCCCGCGAGGATTAAGATGATGGTGTGGGTAAAACCCGCCTCTTGAATAAAGATGAGCGTAAAAACGCGAATGAGCGCGTACACGCCGACTTTGGTCAGCAAGCCGGAGAAGACAGCGGAGACCGCAGGCGGCGGGGTGTGATACGAAGCGGGCAGCCAGAAGAAGAGCGGAAAAATCGCGGCTTTGATTCCAAACGCGGTGAGGAAAAGAATCGCCAGCGTGGAAGCCAGCGCGGTGTGGTTTGCATCCAGTTGCGAAAACTTGCGGGCGACATCCGCCATGTTGAGCGAGCCGACCAGCCCGTAAAGCAAACCCAGCGCGGAGAGAAAAATCATCGAGGCGATGAGATTGAGCGTGACATATTTGAATGCGCCTTCGATTTGTTTTCTCTCGCCGCCAAGCGCGAGCAGCACAAAGGAAGACATGAGCATCACCTCGAACCAGACGTACATGTTGAACAGGTCGCCGGTGAGGAACGCGCCGTTCACTCCCATGACGAGGAAGGCGTACAGTTGATGATAGCCGTATGTTTCGCGGGCGGGGTCAACATCCGCAAGGGAGTAGATGGCAACCGCCAGCGCGATAAAGGCGGAGGCGAGAATCATCACCGCGCTGAGCAAATCCGCAGCGAAGGTGATGCCGAAGGGCGCGTCCCAACTTCCAATTTGTTCGGCGAGGATGCCGCGCGCGTTGACTTCCGCAAATAGAAAAACAGCGGAGGCGAACAATAGCGCCATGCCGATGACGTTGATTTTTCGCTGCCAGTCGCGGGAACGATGCGCCAGCAGCGCGGCAATGCCCGCCAGCAGGGGAATGAGAATGGGGAGAACGAGAAATGGATTCATGATTCGGAACTCGTCATTTTATCGAGGTCGTCGGTGTCCATCGCTTTGTAGGCGCGGTAGCCAAGCGCAAACGCAAACGCGGTGACCCCAAAACTGATGACAATGGCGGTGAGAATCAACGCCTGCGGCAATGGGTCGGCGTAGTTGGCGGGGATGATTTTTTCGGCGGAGAATAAAGGCGGCGCGGCGTTCGCTTTGGTGTGACCTGAAACCAAAATCAAAAGATTGACGGCGTGCGAAATCAAGCCGATGCCGATGAGCAGTTTAATGAAACTGCGGCGCAGCATCATATAAATCCCTGCCGCAAATAACGCGCCGATGACAATGGCTAACACGGTAATCATAGGGCTTTGTCCTCCTCTTCTTCCATTGCGAAAATGATGGTGAGCGTTACGCCCATCACAGCGAGATACACGCCGAGGTCAAAGAACACAGGCGTGCCAAGGTAAAAGCCTTCAAAGAGCGTCCACCAGATGCCGGTGAAGAAGGGCAGATTGCGCAGCATGGCGAGAGCTCCGCTGAGCGCGGCAATCAGCAAGCCCAGCCCGATTAATGTCCGCGTGTCTATGTGTAATACCTTGCGCGTTTCTTCCGCGCCGTAGGCAATGGAGTACACGGCAAAGGCGGCAGCCGCAAGCAGCCCGCCGACAAACCCGCCGCCCGGTTCGTTATGTCCGCGCCAAAAGACGAAGACGGAAAACAGCAGCAACATGGGAAGTAAAAATCGCGCGGTGGCGCGAAGGATGAGAGTCATTCGGTCTCTCCTTTCTTTCCTTTACTGAATTTAAGCAGCGCGTACACGCCAATGGCGGCAACGCCCAGCACGGTAATTTCGCCCATCGTATCCAGTCCGCGAAAATCCACGAGGATGACGTTCACCACGTTGCGCCCTTTTGCCAGCAGCGCGTTATCCACAAACGCTTGCGAGATGGGTTTGGTAAATTGCTCGTTCGCCGCCGCAAGCGTGAGCATGGTCATCAACCCGCCGGTGAAGAGGGCAATCATCGCATCGCGGATTTTGGTCGTCTTTTTGGAAAGCGGCAAAAACTTTGGCAGTTTGGAAAAAACCAAAACGAACAAA
>DAOTZP010000101.1:0-1928 GCA_034434265.1 Anaerolineales bacterium
CAGTTTGTTGATGGCAAACGCGCGCCCGGTGTAAAGCCATGATTCTTCCATACCCGGCTCGGTTTGGTCGGTATGCGGCACAAACGCGCTCTCCAAACTTGCCAGCGCGTCCCAGCCGGTTTCTTCAATGACGCGCGCGCGCAGCGCGTTAAAGGATTCATCCACAAGGTCGTGCAGCTGCGGGTAGGGCGCTTGCACGTTTTCAATCTCCACCAGATGCCAGCGTTGATTGGGGATGTCCGCCATGGGGGTCACCTCAGGCGACCATAACGCGGGCGGAGTAACCGCCGCGGCTTGGGCAAAAGAAGCGGGCAGCGGGTTGGGCAGTTGCGCGGGTCCCCAAGTTAATCCGCGCACAGCGCCTTGCAGCGGAACAGGCGGGATGATTAAATTTCCCGATAAATCATAATAAGTGATGTATTGTTTATTTGGGCTGTTGGTAACGGAAATTAATTGATTGGCGGATGGATTCCACGCGCCCCAAATTCCATCGCTGACCCAACGCGCCGTTCTTTCGGGCAGGTCCGCGTTCCAAATGTAAAGACCGCTGTATCCAACCGTTTGCGAGGTGGAAGCCCACAACAATTGCGAGCCGTCATCATTCCACAGTGGATGATTTTCGGAGGCAAACGGCGTGTTGCTTAAGTTGGTGTAACGGTCTTCGCCGGTCAGGTCAAGATTGGCAAGCCATACATCGCTATCGCCGCCGCGCGAGGAGATGAACGCCACATGCCTTCCGCCCGGCGACCAGACGGGCGAATGGTCTGAAGCCGGGTCTTTGGTGATAAAGACAATCGGCTGCGAGCGGTCATGCACGGAGACCACCGCAATTTCAAGATTATCTTCAACATACGTTTCAAACGCCAGCCACTGACTGTCCGGCGACCATGAAGGCGCGGAATCATATTCCGGCGAGTTGGTTATTTGAGTCACTTCGCCGGTTTGCAGGCTCATCACATACAAATCCCAAAATCCGCTGCGGCTGGAGGCAAAGGCAATTTGCGTGTGGTCGGGGCTGAGCGCGGGCGCAATATCGCTCCAATTGCCGGTGGTGATGCGCGTCAAAGGCAGGTCTTTGGGCTGATAGGCAAACAAGTGCGCTTCGCCGTTTTCTTCAATGGAAAGAAAGGCAATGTTTCCATCGCCGTTGTATTCAATGACGGGCGCGGACGTGTTGAAAGATTCAAGCGGCGGCGCAGGCGCAGCGGGAGAGGGGGGCGTTTCTGTACCGGCGGCGCATCCAACCAACAAACTGCTGATGAACAGAAAGGCGAAGAACAGTCTCGCGGGCATGGGGTATGCGGCTAATTTGAATCAGGCTGGGGGGAGGAAGAATCCGCGCCGGTTTCTTCGGCGGGCGGAATTTCGAAGGTGAAACTCATCTGCGGGGCGGAAGGTCCATCGGGGTAATATAATCGCGCGTAAAGCGTGTATGGGTTGACGATGACGCTGCGAACATGCATGGTGAATTCGAGCTTCCAGCTCATTGGCTCAACAAGGCTGGTGGAAGCGACCTCATCATCGTTTGCGTTTGCAAGCGCAACTTCAATATGCGGACGTTTTTGAAAGGGCGTGATTTCAAGGTTCACGCGCACGCGGCGTCCATCGGGGTACGGTTGCGCGGAAAGCGAAGTGATTTTGGTCTCTTCGGGCGTCGCGCGGGTTAAGTTATCTTCGGGGAAGAAAAATTCCATTTGGGTATTATAATCAGAATATTGAACATCTCCACACCTCATCACTGACAGATTAAATGCTTCAGGCAGGGTGAGGGGGGCACCCTGCCTGAAGCATCTGTATTATACGCCTTTCCTTGTTTTTGTCAAGGGTTTTGGCTGAGGTTCGGACTTAAGTTCGGACATGGGGCTGAACCAGATTGTAGAAGATGGACAGGGCTGCCCCCAAGATGGCAGTCTTTTGTTGCTCGGTAA
>DAOTZP010000102.1:0-2616 GCA_034434265.1 Anaerolineales bacterium
ATTTAATTGAACTATGCTTTTCCAACACAATGGACAGGGACGGCAAACGCTATGTGCAGGATATGCGCCGCGCAGGCAATGATAATCCATTTATTGAATGGGCAGCCCGCGCAGCAGAATCCACATCGCTGCCGCTTACGGGGTATGTCTGGGAAGAACATGGAAAAATCATCGGCAACGTCAGTCTGGTGCCGTTTCGCCATGAAAAGAAAAAAATATACTTAATTGCGAATGTCGCCGTACACCCGCAACACCGCCGCCGGGGTATTGCGCGCGCGCTGACGGAACGCGCCATACATCATT
The DNA here is from genome assembly GCA_034434265.1 of Anaerolineales bacterium. Taxonomy (GTDB): domain Bacteria; phylum Chloroflexota; class Anaerolineae; order Anaerolineales; family Villigracilaceae; genus Villigracilis. The sequence goes on from DAOTZP010000102.1 coordinate 304, forward strand.
CCCTTGAAAAAAACATCCGCGATATTTGGCTGCATGTGCGCGATGATAACGCCGCGGCAATACAGCTATACACAAGTTTGGGATTTGTGGAACAAGCGCGCAGAACCTCATGGTCCGCGTTGACCGACTTAAGCGCAGCCGATACGCCTTCCGAATTTTGCATCACCAAAAGAAACCCGAGCGATTGGGAAACGCAGCGCAAATGGCTTGATAATTTATACCCGCCTCAACTTGCATGGCATCGCACCTGGGATTTTAACGCGCTCAAACCGGGTCCGCTCAACTGGCTGAAACGCATTCTATTGGACATTAATATTCACCAATGGGCTGCGTATCAAGATAATAAATTTCAGGCGGCGCTTGCATGGCTGCCCGGCGGACGCGGGAGCGGGCTTTTTGCCGCGCTGGGAGAAAATTCGCCCCCTTTGGCTTTAACATCCCTGCTAAAACAGGCGCGCCACGACCTGTTTCATTTTTACCCAAGAATCTCACTGGATTTTCCCGCCGGGCATTTTGACACAGCCATCCAAAACGCCGGATTTACCCCCGCGCGCACGCTTCTATGGATGAAAGCAACTTTATGAACCGTAATGCGTATATTTAAGTTGTAAAACACGAAAAGGAGTTTGAAATGACAAAACTTATCATTCGCTGGGTCATTAATGTAGTTGCTCTGTACGCTGCCATCTGGCTTTTGGACGGTGTTGACTTTCAAGGCGGATGGACGGGAATCCTTTGGCTGGCATTAATTATCGGACTGCTCAATGCGCTTGTGCGCCCGCTTTTGAAATTCCTCACCTGCCCGCTAATTATCCTCACCCTGGGGTTGTTCACGCTTGTCATCAACACCGTGCTGTTCTGGCTGACAAGCGTTATCGGTCAGGCATTCGGCTACGGGCTGGCAATCAACGAACCGGTTTGGTGGAATTCATTTTTGGGCGCGCTGGTGGTAAGCGTTGTAAGCGTCATATTGAGCCTGTTTTTCAAAGATGAATTAAAAGGCAAAGACTAAGAGAAGAAAACAAAAAACGGCTTGATGGGTTTGTCAAGCCGTTTTTTTATTGGATTTCTTGCAAAAGTAAATAACCTTGCTCTGTCATTTCAAAGAAGCGCAACGGCTGAGAACTCCTGAAAAAGATTTCCACCCTACGGGCACAATGCCGCTTCGCTCGAAATGACAAGTTAACGCCTGACTTATGCAAGAATTCTATTTAAGATGCAGCGCGGAAGTTTCGAGCATGGTCAAAATCAGTTGCGAGTTGTTTGCAAGCAGCAATCCAATCCATGCCAACAATGCGGCGTGAAACCATTTTTTATCAGCAAGGGGACGCCAAGCAAACGCGAGCAGCAAAATTAAGGCGTACAGCCAATTGGCGGCATAAAGGAACAAATCTTTGCCATATTGAAGGTGAAGGACAAAATTAAACATCAAAATAACGATAAAAGCAAAAGGAAAACGCCCGTCTTGCGTCCCAAGGCTGCGGAGGAAGAGAATTCCGCCAAGCAAAACCAAGCCTGCCCAAAGAAAAGCCAGCGCGTTGCCGAGGGGCGTCTCATATTCGCTGAGACGCATCGGGTCTGCCTTAAACATCCATACTTTTAAGAAGGGAATTTCCTCTTCAAGGATCAATGGATTCGGCGCAACTACACTATGCAGTCCCATCACACGAACAATTGCCAAAGCCCGCGATAAGGTGGGGCGAAAGGTATTGTCCGCTTCCGCGCCAAAACTGGCTGGGTCGAAAAAATAGGGCTGGGACTGCGGATACACAAAGTTATTCAGCAAAGTCAAAGGAAACGCGAGCGCGGCAATCAACAACCCATATTTGACCGCCGCCTTAAAATTGCGCTTGACGAAAAGAAACGCAATGGCGGTGTGAATCACATTGCTTAAGGTAATTCCAAAGGATGCCGCGCCGGTGACAACCAACGTCCAGAATGGGCGCTCGTTGATTAACAAAACGAGAAATACAAGCATCAGCAGGGCAAGGAAGATGTATGTTTCAAGCAAAAAGCCGAAAACCATCTGTCCTGCGGATGCGCCAAACAAAGCGGCAATCAGCAAAGAATACAAGGGGATTTGGATTGCCCGCTGCATAAAATACCAGACAAGAAATACACACAAAGCGCCCGCCAATGCGGCAAGAAGAAACGCGGATGAAAGCGTATCGCCTTTTAGAAACAACGCGAGCAGCATCACCAAAGGACGGATGAGCAGGAGGACAAAGGGGTGAACGGAACGCCAGTAGTAATCTTCAAAATCAGGCGTGGCAAAACGCCTGCGCCAAAGCAAGCCGTCTGTATCGAAGAAGA
>DAOTZP010000103.1:0-23946 GCA_034434265.1 Anaerolineales bacterium
TTAACATACGGGTCATACGCGATGACGGTCATATCCATCGCGGCGGCGCGGCGGGCGACTTCCTTGCCGATGTTTCCCACGCCAATAAGTCCCAACACTTTGCCGCCGATTTCATCGCCGTTGAAGGCTTTCTTTTCCCATTTTTCGGCTTTCATGGTTGCGCTGGCGGCGTAGAGCGAGCGCGCCATCATCAGCATAAAGCCGATGGTCAGCTCCGCAACGGAGGCGGAATTTGCCAGCGGGGTGTTCATCACCGTGATGCCTTTGGACTTGGCGTATTCGTGGTCAATGGTGTCAAGCCCCGCGCCGCCGCGCACAATCACCTTGAGGTTTGGGCAGGCGTCAATCAAATCCTTGCGGACTTTGGTGCGCGAGCGTACGACCATGCCGTCATACGCGGGAAGGACTTTGAACAAATCCTCCGGCGTGATGGTGTCATTTACATCCACGGTCAGCCCTGCGGCGCGCATTTGCTCGATGTATTCGTTTTCGGTCTTGTCGCAAATCAAAACTTTCATGGGGGAAAAATCTCCTTGTGCAAAAATTAATAACAGGAATCAACCCGCGTGCGCGGCTGATTCCTGTTAGGGGAAGTCTTGCGGTTTCACGAAAGTCATTCTAACAATGCGGCATGGCTTTGTCAACAATATTCGCCAGATGCCATTTGTGTAAAATATTCCTGTAAATTTAACGGGCAAAAAGATATAATCAGTTGAAAACTTTACGCGGTTAAATGCCGCGCTTATAACCCACAGGAGAAAAAATGTCCGAACTTAAACGCGCGTACAACTTCAACCCCGGTCCCGGCGCATTGCCGCTGGAAGTGCTGCAACAAGCGCAAGCAGAACTGCTCGACTTCAAAGGCACTGGCATGTCCGTTATGGAAATCAGCCATCGCTCAAAGGAATTCGAGGCGGTGATTCAAACCGCCGAGGCGGATTTGCGCGAGCTGATGGGAATTCCCTCCAATTACAAAATCATGTTCCTGCAAGGCGGCGCGACCCTGCAATTTACAATGGTGGCAATGAACCTGCGCCCGGCGGGCGCTTCCGCCGACTACATTGTCACCGGCTCGTGGAGCAAGACCGCGCTCAAAGAAGCCAAGAAGATTGGCGCGGCGCGCGCGGCGGCAAGCACCGAAGCGGAAGGATTCAACTGTTTGCCCGAAAAACTTGACCTTGACCCCAAAGCCGCGTACCTGCATTACACGATGAACGAGACGATTCACGGCGTGGAATTTTTTGAAGAACCTGCCGCGCCGGATGGCGTCCCGCTGGTGTGCGACACATCCTCGAACTTCATCTCCCGCCCGATTGACGTGAGCAAATACGCGCTGCTGTACGCGGGCGCGCAAAAGAACGCGGGCCCCGCAGGCGTGACCGTAGTCATCATCCGCGATGACATGCTGGAACGCACGCCCGAAAATACGCCCGTAATGCTGGATTACAAGACCCTTGCCGCCAGCGGGTCGCTGCACAATACGCCGCCCGTATTTGCAATTTACATGGTGGGTTTGGTTTTTCAATGGGCAAAGAAGCAAGGCGGACTCGCCGCCATTGAAAAAGTCAACCGTGAAAAAGCCAAACTGGTTTACGATGCGATTGATAACAGCGGCGGCTTTTATCGCGGACATGCCAAACCGAACGCGCGCTCGCTGATGAACATTCCCTTCCGCCTGCCCAGCGAAGAACTGGAAGATACGTTTGCCAAAGAAGCGAAGAAGAATAATTTAATCGGCTTGAAGGGACATCGCTCCGTCGGCGGAATGCGCGCCTCGATTTACAACGCGGTGACGCTTGAAGGCACAAAAGCGCTGGTGGATTTTATGGCGGAATTTCAGAAGAAGAACGGGTAACGGCAGCGATAGATAATCTGAAAGCAAAAAAAGACCTCTGTATCCTTCCGGATGCGGAGGTCTCTTAAGTTAATGTTGTATGCTTCCGAAGATTGGGTCATAAAGCGGTGAAACAAGTTCGGAGCCGTAGTTTGAAACGTGGTTGTCATCTACATACAAAATTTCTTTTCCAATAACAACCGGGCATATTGTTTCACCGCATAGCGCTTGCGGCGTGTTGATAATCTCTATGGGGTATTTTTTTTGTAAAAAGTTTGCGGTCTTAAAAAAACTTCTGTTTTGCCTGTTGTATATCTGAATCGGCGTGTTGATAATTTCATTTACGTCCATTTGTCTTCGTAATGCGACAAAATACGCTGAAGGAACATCGCGCCCAATTTCAGGGGTTGGATATATAAGAACAACTTTTCGATTCATCATTGCAAGTTTCTCGATGACATTGGAAAGACCGATTTCTACTTTGTATTTGCGGGCATAATAGATGGTCCATCTTGCATCCAAAATAATCAGTTGAATTTCGCTATGCTCCTTAATATATTCCATGACTTTTTTATTGTTTTTCTGACATTTATTTTTTGGGGAGTCTTCCAGAATAATCGGCGGGCATCCGCTGTGGAATGCAACTTTGCCGGAAAGATTATTTCTTTTTGCCGCCAAATGCGCTCCGTACCCTGATGCCCGCGCATGGGAATCGCCCCAAAGCAAAAATGATATTGTTTCAGTTGTGTCGTCTCCGATTTTGCATTTCTCTGAATTTAATATGTTGTATGGATTTGCGCCTTTTAGATTGCACTTTGAATTGATAAAAAGCCCTTCGTCTGGCGATTGGAAGTATGCAATTGAAGAAAATCCTTTATTTCCATAAATGATGAAGCCTGCCGCAAGAAAAACCGACATGCTTGCCGCGGCAAAAGCAAATATTTTTTTGCGCGTGAATATTTCATGGAATCGGAAAGGCTTTTCGACAAATTGCCATGAGAGGATGGAGATTGTAAAAATTGCGGCGAGCGCAAGGTAAATTTCTTGCGCTTTCAACCCGGTGATTGAATAATATTGGGCGAAGACGAGCAGAGGCCAGTGCCATAAATAGAGCGAATAGGAAATTAAGCCGATGAATACCATTGGGCGCAGGCTGAGCAATTTACCAACCAGCGTATGCTTGTCCGCGCCGTTTTCTCCAGCCCAGATGATGAGCGCGGTTCCCAATACGGGGGGCAGGGCGGCGGGACCGGGAAAGGCGGTTGTTTCGGTGTAGGTGAAGATGGGATACCCAATGAGCAGCAGCCCGAAGAGGGAAGCCGCGTTTCTCCATCCCAAACTGGCAACGTTGCGAAAGATTCCCAGCGCAATCAAACCGCCCGCCAGCAGTTCCCATGCGCGCATGTGCAGCAGGTAAAAGGCTGTTGAGTAGTCATCTTCCATTCCATAAACGCCATAGACACTGAGCGCGAAAGATGCGGCGGCGATTGTGATTAAGGCGGGTTTGACATATTTTGCGGCGTAGCGGTGAAGCAGAAAAAGCAAAATGGGAAAGATGATGTAAAACTGCTCTTCGACGGCGAGCGACCATGTGTGCAGCAGGGGTTTGAGCAATGAAGGACCGTCGAAGTACCCCGCCTGCGACCAGAAAAGGAAATTGGAATAAAAGAGGGTGGTTGCCAGCAGGCTTTGACTGAATTCAAAAAGTCTTTTGGCATTATAGAGCCATATACTTAACGCTGTGACAATTGCCAGCATGGCAAACAAAGCAGGGAAAATGCGGCGAATGCGGCGTTCGTAAAATCTGATAATGGAGAAATCGTTTTGCTGAATTTCGCGCGCGAGGATGGTGGTGATGAGGTAGCCGGAGATGACGAAGAACACATCCACGCCGATGTAGCCGCCGGGGAACGCCTCGAATTTTGCGTGGTTAAGCACAACCGCCAGCACGGCGATTGCGCGTAATCCGTCAATATCTGCTCTGTATTCTGTTTTCATTGCAAGTGGTTGTTTGCCTTTCTAAATTTTTCCGCAAGTGAATTTTGGCATATCCGCTTCACCCGCCGGACTGTTCTTTTAATTTTTTCAATATCGGTCTCGCGTCGAATTTTAGCATTGTGCGCGGCGGAGCGGGTTCATCGTCCATATCTTCGGTGAGCGGGGAGTCTTGGCAGCCATCGCGGCGAAAGCGCGAGGGAGATTTATCCGCGAGGACTTGCGCGCCGCAGCAGGGAAATTCAAAAATATTCAGGTAATCTTCCTTTGGTCCGAGTTTCTTAATCACAATCGGTTCTTGCAAATGCCACTTGCCGCCCGCGCTCAGGAAGTTCATCAGCCCGTTTAATTCTTCCTCCGCTTCGACAATTTCCGCAGTGAGGGCTGTTTGGGATTGGCTTTTCATTCTTTCAATCTGTTTTTCCAGTTCTTTTTTGCGTTCCAAAAGAAACGGGCGAATGTACACGCGCAGGGTTTCGTCGCGCAGTCCCATGTAAATTCTGCGTTTGCGTTTTTCTTCGTCGTCGCGCTGACGGCTTTTTACGCTCTCGCGGATGAAAACGCGGTGCAGGCGCAGCGGTTCGGGCTTTTTGGTTTCGGCGTTTGCCAGCCATTTTTCAGCGGCGGCGAGCTGTTCGCCTTCCAGCAGGTACGAATCGTTTCTTTGTCCTTTGAGCCATTCTTTTGCTTGCAGCAGCAATTTGGTGTGCATTTCCACATGTTCAAGGTCGGTTTCAATGGCTTGGCGAAGTTGAACAAGTGATTCTTCAAATTTTGTTTCGTCGTTGAACATTACCCAATGGTGGGATGAAATTGAATCGCGCAGTTTGATGTTTCCGGGGTCGCGGTACAGCACGGGGATGAATCGCTTGTTGTGTTTTTCGCCGTGTTCAATTTCCATGCCGCAAATTTCCGAAGCCGCAGAATCCGGGCTGATGACAAAAATATAATTATCTGCGGTTTCAATGCCTTTGTAAATTTCGCGCAGCCATTTTGCGGTGGGGGGAATATCCTCCCAATCCACCCATACATCCATTTTTTCACGGGTTAAGGCTTCATGCAATTTTTGAACGAATGCTTTGTCTTTGCGCGAATAGCCGATAAAAATTTTTGCCATGTTGTCTCCGCTTTGCCGGGATTAAATATTCAACACGCTTGCTCCGCCGCTGGGCTGGCAAATGTAAATGGCTGCCCGCAAGCCGGACCGCTTGTAAAAATCTTCCGCAACAAAAGAAACAAACGATTGCGCTGATTCTTTTTTCGTCAATGCCACCGCGCAGCCGCCGAACCCCGCGCCGGTCATTCGCGCGCCGTAACAAGCGGAATGGGATTGCGCAGACTGAACGATTTGATTCAGCGCGTCGTTGGTCACTTCAAAATCATCGCGCAGGCTGGCATGGCTGGCGTTGAGCAGTTCCCCCAGCAGAGTCATATTGCCAGCCCGCATCGCCTGAACCGATTGCAGCGCCCGCGCGTTTTCGGAAACCACATGCCGCGCGCGCTTTAAGGTCGTTTCATCCAAACCTTTTGCGGCGCGTATCATTTCCATGTTCGCATCGCGCAGGGCTTTTACGCCAAACCATTTTGCCGCTTCTTCACATTGATTTCTGCGTTGATTGTAAGCGGATTCAACCAGCCCGCGCCGCGTGGTAGTATCCATAATGACGATGGAAACATCGGCGGGCAGCGGGGCGTATTCAAAGGCAAGCGTGCGGCAATCCAAAAACAAGGCGCAGCCTTCTTTGCCTGCCGCGCTTGCCATTTGGTCCATAATGCCGCACTTGACGCCCACCCATTCATTTTCCGCTTTTTGCGCCAGCGCCGCCATGCGGGCTGCATCCCATTCAATGTTTGAGACGGCGCAAAAAGCGCGCGCGGCGGCGAGCTCCACCGCAGCGGAGGAGGAAAGCCCCGCGCCGCGCGGAATATCCCCGCTCATTACGGCGTCAAACCCGCGCAGTGAATATCCGCCTGCTTGCAGTTGAGCCGCAACGCCTTTGATGTATTCCCCCCAGCCCGTTTCGCGGGTGAGGGAATGCAGCCAAAAAACAGAATCAGATTGGTATTCAAGGGAATAAACGCGCGTTTGCCAATCCGTCCGCGGGGCAACTGCCATCCACACGGCGCGGTCAATGGCGGCGGGAAGCACAAAGCCGTCGTTGTAATCGGTATGCTCGCCAATTAAATTCACCCGCCCCGGCGCGCGGACAATAAAAGCAGGTTTGGCGTTAAAATAGGATTGAAACGCGGAAATGAGAAAATCCATGTTCATCATTGAGGTTATACCACAGAGCCGCCATGCAAGACCTTGAACTGCTTGAAGCCTACGAACCCACGCTGCGCTTTGCCAAAAGCGAGCGTTTTTTTCCCATGGCGGTTGAGCCGTATTTGGAGTATTGTACTTTACATCCAAGCGGACCCGACGGCGTGATGGAGCGCGTGCTGCATCCGCGCGAGTTTGACGGCAATCTTGTTTCGCTGCTGGGGCATATCAAAAGCGAACAGTTTTTTTTGCGCTTTGTCAACAAACGGTTCGATTATGAATCCGCGTGGCGCTGGCTGCTTGCCGCTTTCTTAATTGGATTCGCGGCGGGCGGCTTTTTCTTTGGGGCGACGGGCATCGCGGCGGATTTATTGATTTCGTTTTTGGCTGCCCTCTTCCTGTTTATGCTTGCCTCGCCCATCCGTCTGCGAATCATTTCCTCATCGCTGGCGGCGGTTTTGTTTTGCGCCGCCAGTTTTGCGCCCGCTTGGTTTTTTCTTCATCCCAGCCGCGCGGTTGATGTTTCGGTGGAATACTTTATTCTTCTGTCGTTGTATGTCATCTTTTTGGTTTTTATTTTGATTCGCATTTTGAAATTTGTCATTGACCGCGTCATTCCCGAAGGTCCCGGCTTGGTGATGGATATGCTCTCGCGGGCAACCGAAAAGGTCGCCAAGCAGGCGTATGCCCAGTATGCCGAAATTTTGCAAAAACACCCGCAGCCTGTGTATTACGGGCGCGCGCTGCGCGAGAAAGATGAAGCGGGCAACGCATGGACGATTTTGCAATATCACTTTTTTTATGCCTTCAACGATTGGCGGCTGGCGGCAAACGGCATGAATCATCATGAGGGCGATTGGGAGCTTGTTGCAATTTATTTGAAGAACGATTTGCCGTACGCGGTTTTATTTTCCCAGCACGGGTCGGGATGCATGGAACTGTGGGAGAACGCTCCCAAAGTAAAAGATGAAAGCGGGGCGGATACCACGCATCCGATTGTGTATGTGGCGCTGGGGTCGCACGCCAATTACAGCCGCGCCGGAGTCATCCGCTCGCCGGATATGTACAAGCCCGGCAGGTTTCAACGATTTTTACTCCGACTCGACGGCGTGATTCATTTCCTCTTTCTGTGGCTAAACCCCGAACAGCGCAAGGTTGCCATTGACGCGCTGCATGAACAAAAAAGCCATGTCTTTGACGAGGGAGCGCTTGATAACATCCGCTATGGGGATGATTATGATGACTATGTGGTGCGCCTGCCCATGGAAATTGCCACCGGCGACGGCTTTCGCATTGGTCCGCATGAAGAACGGGTGAAGGAAAAAGCCGAGCCGTCCAGCAAGTTCCTTAAGCGGGTGATGTCGCGCCGCGATACGGTCCGCCCATCCTCTTCCAACTGGCGGCGCATTCTCTTGAATTCCAATTGTGATTGGGTACAATATAAAGGATTGTGGGGCGTGAAGAGCTGGTTGAAAGAAGAGTCCGGTCCGTCCGGTCCGCGCTGGGAACGTCCGCGCACGCATGAAAGCGCGCGCGAGCGCATCCGCTGGGGGCAGCCGTTGAAATGGCTGGAATTGTTGGAAAAGAACGCACATTCATCGTAAAAGGAGAATCGTCTTTATGTCCTTCTCAAGTGTTCTTGATGTCGCCATTGGCTTGATGGTGGTTTATTATCTTTTGAGCTCCATGATTTCATTGATTACGCAGTTGATTAACGAAACGTTTGAAACGCGCGGCAAAGCGCTGGAAGAATGTTTGCTGCGCCTGCTGGGAGATAAAAAACTCGGCGAGCTGGTTTCGCTTCCGCAAATTCAGGCGCTGCAGCCCATTCGCTATAAAAAGATGATGAGCGTATTCACCTCCGCTGTTGAACCAAAGAAGTTGGAGAAAATCCCCGTCGCTACGCTGGTGGATTCTTTCTTTGATATTTCGGGCTTGACCGCCAACAAGGAAGCCGAACTTTTACAGCTGGCGGAGTTGATTGACAAACTGCCGGACTCCGAAAGCAAAAGCGCGTTTATTAACTGGATAAATCAAGGTGTGACCGAAATGAAAGACCTGCGCGAACGCGCCACCGTATATTTCAACGGCGTGTTGGAGCAGGCTTCCGCCACCTTTCGCGCCCGCGCCCGCAGCGTGGTCATTTCGCTTTCGATTGCAATCACCCTTTTGTTTGGCACGGATACCATTCAACTGGCGCAGACTTTATGGCACAGCGCAGAACTGCGCGCCGCCGCCGCCGCCCAAGCGCAAATGATTGTCGAGCGCGAAGGTGCGAATGCGGATATGTCGGATATTGTGGACGGGCTGGCTTTGTACTCCATCAAAATCGGCTGGTGGGAAACGCAGCAATTCCCCGAACCCGGCTCTCCCGTGATGGATTGGGTTTCATTTGTTTTCTTCAAATCGCTGGGGTTAAGCATTACCGCCATGGCAATTTCGCAAGGCTCTTCCTTCTGGTACGACTTGTTGAAGAAACTCACCAAAACGGAAAAAGTGCTGCCTGAGGCAAAGGGATAATACAACTGCGGAGATTTCCAAAATCTCCGCAGCTTTTTTGCCGTTTGTGGGAATGTCATCGCGGAAGAAATTTGTTGCAAAAAACCACTTGACATTTGCTTTGAAATTTACAATAATAATTACAGGTTTTTTTACAGGTAATGTATCAGCGGGCGTTGATTGTACTAACAAACGGGACTTTTATGCCATTCTGAAAGAAACAAAAGAATAACTTTCTCCAAAACAGGGAGTTATTGGTTTTTGTTGCAACAGCCCCTTTCTTAATGTGGGTTTGTGATTGATGGCTGTTGCCAAACGGCAAAGATATTTCCGTAATGGAGGTGGTGCTTATATACGATTTTAGATGTATTTGAATCTGTTTTCGTGTCAATTAATACAAAGAAAGCCAAACCAACATATTAGGAGAATGATAATGACCATATCAATCAATCGTTGGCAGCGTTACTTTGCTGTCGCGGCGACTTTTGTAATCTTAATGGCGGTTTTTGGTTACACCCCCAAAAAAGTGGACGCCCGACCCGCGCCTGTCTATAAAACCTTAACCGGCGCCGGACGCGGACCTTCAGGCTTTGCGGTCTCGCCGCGCTTGAGCGCCATTGCCCAAAAAGACAATCGGACTCAACTCGCGCCGGATACTGCTTCCACAAGCGATAATAACGCTCCTATTAAAGAATTTCTGGGCGGTTTGCCAATTCCGCGCAGCGTTGTGCGGCAAACCAACTCTCTTAATTTCAATTTACCCCAGCGCTCCTCCAATGGACGCATCATTGGACCTGATGCAAAAGTGTTGGATGGCGCCCCCGCTCCCGGCGTAGATTGGGGCTGGGCAGGGTTAAGCCAGGGCCTTAACCGTGTTTGGTATGGCTACGGCGTGTATCCTCCCGATACGCAGGGCGATATTGGTCCCAGCCACTACATTCAGGTGGTTAATGGGCAGCTCGCCATTTGGGATATTACAGCTTTGCAGCAATGGGTGCCCACTCCCAAAACATTATTTGCCGGACCTATTCGGACCTTATGGGAGGGCAGCGGCTTATCTCCCTGTGAAACCAGCGAAGACGGCGACCCGATTGTGGTTTATGACGAATACGAAGACCGCTGGCTGGTCAGCCAGTTTGAAGTTTCCACAGGTCCTGACAATTACGAATGTATTGCCATTTCGGAAACCGGCGACCCGATGGGCGCATGGTACCTCTATCAATATGACTTCCCCGTCATGAACGATTACCCGAAATTCGGCGTATGGCATGACGCATACTATATGTCCATCAACCAGTTCAACCCGGGCTGGGCGGGGCAGGGCGTAGTCGCCTTTGACAAAGCCGAAATGCTGGCGGGCGACCCCGGCGCCACCATGATTTATATTGACACGATGGCTTCTTGTACAGGAACGGAGCCGGAATGTTTCCTCGGCGGTATGCTCCCTGCCGATGCCGATGGCTCCACCGCGCCGACGGGCAACGGCCTCTTCATGCAGTTTGATGACGACTCTTGGGGCTATTCCGGCGACCAACTGCAAATCTGGGAAATGTCGCCCAATTGGACCACTGAAACAGCCACCTTTACCCACCTCATAGATTTGGCAACCGACCCCTTTGACTCAGACTTGTGCGGATATGCCCGTAACTGTCTGCCGCAAAAAGACACCGCGCAAGGCTTGGCTGCCATTTCCGACCGCCTGATGTACCGTCTGCAATGGCGTGATTTCGGCACATACAAGGCGATGGTTGTCAATCACACCGTAGATGTGGATAGCAATGAACACGCCGGCATCCGCTGGTATGAACTGCGCGATACAGGTTCCGGCTGGGAAATTTACCAACAAGGAGATTATGCCCCCGACTCCGCGCACCGCTGGATGGGTTCGGCGGCAATGGATGATGTGGGCAACATCGCGCTTGGGTACAGCGTCACCAGCTCCACCATGCACCCCGGCATTCGCTTCACTGTTCACCTTGTAACTGACCCGCTCGGCGTTATGCGTCCAGAGACCAACCTTGTAACGGGCGCCGGTTCGCAAACCGGAACCGGCGCGCGCTGGGGCGATTACAGCATGATGTCTGTATATCCCCAAGGTTCCGGCGGCTGTGACTTTGTGTACACCACCGAATACCTGCGCGGTACCACCCCCGCGGAATGGTACACCTGGATAGGCATGTTCCACAACGAGTCTTGTTACACCGGCGACCTTACCACCCCCGATACCACCATCGACTCGAATCCCACCGCCCCGTATAACTCAGCCAGCGCAACGTTCACTTTCAGCGGAACAGATGATATGTCGGTTGACAGCTTTGAGTGTTCGCTCGACGGCGGCGACTATGAAGATTGCGCCAGTCCTGCAACTTACACCGGGCTTGACGTTGGCGCTCATACGTTTGAAGTTCGCGCCATTGACACATCCAGCAACGTGGACCCGACCCCCGCGCAGTTCAATTGGACAGTGACCGCTTTGACCACCACCGTTCGCAGCTCTGGCGCGCTTGATGGCTGGACGCTTGAAAGCACAGCCACCTCCAATGTTGGCGGCACGTTCAGCGCCTCTGGACCCTTGCGCGTTGGTGATGATGCGGACAAGAAACAATACCGCTCCATTCTTTCCTTCGACACCGGCGCCGCGCTGCCCGATGGCTCTACTATTTTGAGCGCCACCTTAAAATTGAAACGCCGCGTCGTCAACGGCTCCGTTTCCACGCTTGGCAGACTGTTCACCGATATTCGCACTCCGTCCTTTGGCACGACTGCCCTGTCAAAGACCGACTTCCAGGCGGCTGCCAGCATGATGAGGAGTACAACAGCATTTACAACAGGAGTAACAACATACTCCGCCGCGTTGAAACCCGCAGCGCTCGCCTTCATCAGCGACACGGGCATCACCCAGTTCCGTCTCCGCTTCAGAAAGGGCGATGACGGCGACGCTGTCGCTGACAATATCGAATTTTATAGCGGTGATTTCTCCATGCTCGCCAGACGCCCGGCGTTGTTGATTACCTACCTCCTGCCGTAAAGTTGCAAGTTAAAAAAATCAGGGACTGCCCAAAAGCAGTTCCTGATTTTTTTTATCTCACGGGTTACTTTCCAAACCACTTTGCATACACGGCTTGTGAAAGCAGGCGGTTCGCGCTTTTTTCGCGCGTTACCAATTCGCCGCTTTCCAGGTCCCCTTTGTATTTTTTCATCATCTCATCCACCGCCTGCGCCACATGAATAGCGGATGCGCGCACGGCGTACACGGTCACAATTACAAACAGCGGATTCTCGCTCAAACATGCGCGGCAGGATTCAAGCAAACTGGGCAGCGACTTATACACCTCCCACACTTCGCCTTTGGGACCGCGTCCAAACTTCGGGGGGTCGAGGATGATGCCATCGTACTTCACTCCGCGCCTCGCTTCACGCTCCACATACTTCATTGCGTCCTCCACAATCCAGCGGATGGGCTTTTCGCTCAACCCTGAAAGCGCCTGATTCTCTCGCGCCCACGCCACCGACTTTTTGGATGCATCCACATGAGTCACGCTTGCGCCTGCCGCCGCTGCTGCAAGCGAAGCAAGCCCGGTATAGCCGAACAAGTTCAGCACGTTGGGCTTTCCGCCGCGCTCTTGAATTTTCTCCGCCATAAAATCCCAATGCGCGGCAACTTCGGGGAAGACTCCCAAATGTCTGCCGGGCGTGGTCATGACGGAAAAACTCAACCCTTCTGTGTGTGGCAGCGGATAGTTCATTTCCCATTTTTCGGGCAGTTTTTTCTTCTCCACCCAGTGACCTCCGCTTTCTTCGGCGGTGGGCTGAAAAACCGCGTGAGCAGAATCCCACTCGCGGGGGGAGAGGGCGCGGCGCCACATCGCCTGCGATTCAGGGCGCGCAAAAATATATTTCCCGAATCGCTCCAATTTCAAGCCGTCGCCTGAGTCGAGCAATTCGTAATCTTTCCAGTTTTTTGCTTCCAAAAGGGTGAAAGTTGAAGAAATGGTCATTAATGACCTCGCAAAATAGTATGAATCTACCATGCTTCTCACTTGCATTTTGCTTCTTAAGCAGTATAATGTGGGAGAAAGTGGTAGATAGTGGTAGGCAGGCGCCGAGTGGTCGGCGTCTGATTGTATTAAAGGATAAGTAGAACAAATGTTCCTTGGACAGTACCAGCACAATCTCGATGACAAAGGGCGGCTGATGATTCCGTCGCGCTTTCGTGATTTGCTGGCAGGCGGCGGCGCGTTCATCACACAAGGCTTTGACAAATGCCTGATGGTGATGCCTGAACCGTACTTCAAGCAGGTCTATGAGCGCATCGAAGCCATGAACCTCGCCGACCCCACCGCGCGTTTGCTGCGCCGCCTCATCCTCGCCAATGCCTACGGCGTGGAAGCCGATAAAGTCGGGCGCATCCTTGTTCCGCAAAATTTGCGAACCTTTTTGCAACTGGAAGGCGAAGCCACCATTGCCGGACAAGGCGAATACTTTGAAGTGTGGAAGCCCGCCGACTGGCAGGAGCAAATGGCAAAACTGCAAGATGTGGAAGCCAACACCGCGCGCTTTTCCACACTTGACCTTTCCAAGCAGGTAAATGGTAATTCGTAGCTGCTATTTACCAATTACCAATGTCTCACAAACCTGTACTTTACAAAGAGATTATACACGCGCTTCGCCCCAAAAACGGCGGACGATACGTGGATTGCACGCTGGGCGCGGGCGGACACGCTCGCGGCATTTTAGAGGCTTGCGCGCCGGATGGACGCCTGCTGGGGCTGGATGTGGACCCGCAGGCGTTGGCGCTCGCTCGTGAGAACTTGGCTCCTTATGAACGGCGCGCTCATCTCGTGCAAGCCTCTTACACCACGTTAGCCGACCAGTTGCAAACGCTGGGATGGGATGCGGTGGACGGAATCCTCCTTGACCTCGGCGCTTCGTCCATGCAGTTCGATACCGCCTCGCGCGGTTTTTCCTTCATGCAGGATGGTCCGCTGGATATGCGGTTCGGAATCAACGCGGCGCTCAGCGCGGAGGAAGTGGTTAACACCTTTGAGGAACGCGAACTGGCGGATATCATCTTCCGCCTCGGCGAAGACCGCAATGCGAGACGAATCGCGCGGGCAATCGTTGCGGCGCGTCCGCTGCGCTCGACGGGCGAGTTGGCTGCCATCGTTGAAAAAGCCTCGCCCCGCAGAGGAAGCCGCGTTCACCCCGCCACGCAGACCTTTCAAGCCCTGCGGATGTTTGTCAACGGCGAACTTGATGCGATTGAAAGCGTCCTCCCGCAAGCCGTCTCCGCTTTGAAGGCGGGCGGAATCCTCGCGGTGATTTCGTTTCACTCGCTGGAAGACCGCATGGTAAAAGACTTCTTCCGCGAGCAAAGCAAGGATTTATTCAATCCGCCTTACGAACAGATTTATGAAACGGAACGAAAAGCAGTTGTGAAGTTGATAAATAAAAAGCCAATCGAAGCCTCGCAGCAAGAAATAATGGATAATCCGAGAGCGAGAAGCGCAAAACTAAGAATAGTAGAAAAACTGTAATGAACATCTCAAACGTCACCCGCCTTGCCCATGCTTATAAAGTCGCCCCGTGGCGCGTTCAGCGTCAATGGGTGGGCGCTGCTTTGCTTGTGGTGGTGGCGGTGACGATGATTGCAACCCTGTATTTGGATGTGACTTCGCAGGCGGCGATTGCCGGGCGCGAGATTCAAGACTTGCACATTGCCATTACGCTCAGCCAGCAAGCCAGCGCCGACCTGCAAACCGAATACGCGGCGCTGACCGCCTCAAGCGTGATGAAGCAGCGCGCGCGGGAACTGGGCTTTCGTCCAATGGAATACAGCGAAGCCGAGTATTTGGCGGTGCCGGGGTACTTTGTCTTCGAGCCTGCCGTGCTTTCTTCCGCTTCGCTTCCGCAATTTAGCAGCCTGACCATTTTGCCTGAATACACCATCTCGCTGCTCGACTGGTTGGATGAAGCGCTGCTCACTTCTTCACGAGGCTGGCAATGAGAGAGCAGTATAACAACCGTATGCGGGTCTTGGCGTCCATGATGGGAATTGGCGCCTTGTTGATTGTGCTGCAAATTTTCCGCATTCAAACCAGCCCGGAAGCCGAAGAATTGCGCCGCCGCCGCTCGTATTACGAATATGAAATACAAACTTTTTACCCCGACCGCGGCGAAATTTACGACCGCAACGGGCGGCTGCTGGCTGGCAACAAATCGGTTTATGAAATCGGCGTGGATTTGAAGCTGATGAAGGACCCGCAAGCCATTGCTTTTGCGGTCGGCAGCCAGTTGAACATTGATTACGCAAAAATTCTCGAAATGCTGCAAAACCCGCCTCCGGGCTTGTCCTACATTGTCATTGCGGATTATGTGGACGCGCAGCAGGCAAACCGCCTGCGCGAACTAAAAGACGCCATGCAAAAACAAGCTCCCGAAGGCGCGCCCGGCGGATTGACCGGGCTGGGCTTCAAACAGCATCCGCAGCGCAGTTATCCGGAAAATGACCTTGCCTCCAACATCATTGGCTTTGTCAACCGCGAAGGGCGCGGATATTTTGGCGTGGAGGAAAAGTACGACCTGGTGCTGGGCGGCAAGCCCGTGCAGGCGTTTGTGCCGGTTGACCCAAACCGCGCGTTTGAAATTCCCCGCGCGTTAAACGGCGCAACCCTCATTCTCACCATCAACCGCGATTTGCAATCCGCCATCGAAGCGATTTTGGATGACGCGCTCGATACCTACGGCGCGCAGCGCGGCGTGATTGTGGTGATGAATCCGCGCAACGGCGAAATTCTTGCCAGCGCCTCCACGCCGCGCATGAATTTGAACGAATTTTGGGAATACGAAAATGTGTACGACAAGGCAAACGACTTTTCGCCCGCCATTTCACACCCGTATGAGCCCGGCTCCGTGCTGAAAATTTTGACAATGGCAGCCGCGCTCGATAGCGGCATGGTGTATCCCGGAACGACTTACATGGATACCGGCGCAATCATGGTCGGCGGCGCCACCATCCAAAACTGGGACAGGCAGGCGTGGGGAACGCAAAATATGATTGGGTGCTTGCAGCACTCGCTTAACGTTTGCATGGCAATGCTTGCCGAGCAAATGGGCGCAACCACGTTTTACAGTTACATGGATAATTTCGGGCTGGGTCACGTTACCGGCATTGACCTTGCCAACGAATCAGCAGGCAGGCTTAAAGTCCCCGGCGATGAAGATTGGTATCCGGTGGACCTTGGCACAAACGCGTTTGGTCAAGGCGTGGCGGTCACTCCCATGCAAATGCTTATGGCTGCTTCGGCGGTGGCGAACAACGGGCGCATGGTCATTCCGCATGTGTTGTATGCAATGGTGCGCGACGGGCGCGAATATAAATCGCCCGCGCAGTTTGCCGGTTCGCCCATTTCCGAACAAACAGCCGATACGCTTTCGGAAATGCTTGCCATTTCGCTTGAATCCGAATCGTCCCTTGCGCTGGTGCCGGGCTACCGCGTGGCGGGCAAAACCGGCACGGCGCAAATTCCCGTCAATGGATATTACGACTCCACGCAAACCAATACGTCCTTCATCGGCTGGGGACCGGTGGACGACCCGCAGTTTATGATTTACGTCTGGCTTGAACGCCCCTCAGCATCCATTTGGGGTTCTGAAACCGCCGCGCCGGTATTTTCTCTGGCGGCGCAAAAAACCGTATTGTTGCTTGATATTCCACCCGATGTCATTCGGCAAAAATTGGTCACACGATAAATGTTCACACTCGCTGATTTGCTCGAATCTCTCACCGCCACGCGCATTCCCGAAGCCTCCGCTCCCATTTCGGAAGCGGTGATTGATTCACGTCAGGCTGCGCCGAATTCGCTTTTCATCGCCATCCCCGGCGAAAAAGCGGACGGACATGACTTTATTCGTGATGCGTTTCAACGCGGCGCGTCTTTTGCCTTAATTCAAAGGGATGTGGATTCCGCCTTCCCGGTTTTGGATTTGCGCGGCGGCTTGGACCTTCCCGCCTTCACCGCGTTAAGTGATTCCGGGCAGGGCTTGTGCCTGCGGGTCGAGAATACCATCTCCGCTTTGCAGCAAGCCGCGCGTTTTTGGCGGCGCAAATTAAATTTGCGCGTTGTCGGCATTACCGGCAGCGTTGGCAAATCCACCACGAAGGAAGCCATCGCGCAGGTGTTGAGCGTCCGCTATCACACATTGAAAAGCCCCGGCAACTTGAATAACGAAATCGGTCTGCCGCTTTCTGTTTTGAAGTTAAACGAAACCCATGAACGCGCCGTGCTGGAAATGGGATTTTTCGTCCCCGGCGAAATTCAATTTCTGTGCGAAATTGCCAAACCGCAAATGGGCGTGGTCACAAACATTGGCACGGTACACGCGGAACGCGCCGGTTCGCAGGAAGCAATTGCGCGCGGGAAAAGCGAGCTGATTCAATCGCTGCCCGTTGACGGCGTTTCCATCCTCAATTTTGACGACCCCTGGGTGCGCAAGATGGAGGAAAAATCCAAAGCCCGCGTTTTCTTTTACGGGCTTTCTCCCGAAGCCGACCTGTGGGCGGACCAAATTGAAGGCTTGGGGCTGGATGGCATCCGCTTGCGCTTGCACTACAAAGGCGAAACGATTCACGCCCATGTTCCCATGATTGGGCGTCACTCTGCTCATACCGTGCTGCGCGCCGCCGCCGTCGCCTTGAATGACGGCATGAACTTTGAAGAAATTTTGAGCGGCTTAAAACGCGGAGGCGCCCAACTGCATCTTTCCGCCGTCCGCAGCAAACAAGGCGCGTTGATTTTGGACGACACTTACAACGCCGCGCCCGAATCCATGCTTGCCGCGCTCAACCTGCTGGACGAAGTGGGCGGCGCGCGCAAAATTGCCGTGCTGGGAGATATGCTTGAACTCGGCGTGTATGAACGTCAGGGACATGAGATGGTTGGCATGAGAGCCGCGCAAGTGGCAAACGTCTTAATCACGCTTGGACCGCGCGCAAAAATCATGGCTGAAACCGCCCGCCGCGCCGGGTTCAAATCCGCGAACATTCATGAATTTGACGAGCAAGCGCCCGTTATTGAATGGCTGCACAAACATCTTTCCGCTGAAGATACCGTGCTGGTGAAAGGCTCGCGCGGATTGATGATGGAAAAAATCATCGCCGCGCTTGAGGTGAAATCGTGAGACAAATTGCGCTTTCCCTCAGCTTCGCCGGTCTGGCATTTTTGATGACCGCCATTTGGGGCGGTCCGCTGCTGCGTATTTTGCGGCATTACAAAATCGGCAAAATCATCCGCGTGGAAGAGCCGGGTTTTCACGGCGTAAAAATGGGTACGCCGACGATGGGCGGCGTGTTGTTCATTCTTCCCGTGCTGCTGCTCAGCGGCTTGCTCAACGCGGTGGAATTATTTGGCATCACCACCAGCAGCATCGGGCGTTCCATCCTCGTTCCCATGCTGGTCATGCTCGGTTTTGCCATTCTTGGCGCGGCGGACGATTGGGAAGGCATTCGCGGCAAACGCAAAGGCGATGGAATGCGCGCGCGCACCAAGTTCGCTTTTCAAGTCATCCTTGCGCTTGGCACGGCGTATGTTTTGAAATACATGATGGACGTGCCGGATATGTACATTCCCGGTTTCTTCTTTGAGATTGAACTCGGCTGGCTGTATGTGCCGATTGCGGCATTCATCATCGTGGCGGAATCAAACGCGATTAACTTCACCGACGGCTTGGACGGGCTGGCAGGCTTGATTGCCGCCACCGCCATTGCCGCGTTTGGCGGCATTGCGTTGATACAGGACCAAGTCTATATCGCGCGCTTTTGCTTTATTTTGGTTGGCGCGTTGTTCGGCTTTTTGTGGTTTAACGTCCACCCTGCGGAATTGTTCATGGGCGATACCGGCTCGCTTTCGCTGGGCGCGGCGCTGGCGGTGATTGCCCTGCTGACCGGTCAATGGCCCATGCTGCTGGTCATCGGCATCATTCCGCTGGCGGAGATGGTCAGCGTGGTGATTCAAATCGGCTATTTCAAAATGACCGGCGGAAAACGCTTTTTCAAAATGGCGCCCATTCACCTGCATTTTGAATTGCTCGGCTGGAGCGAAACGCAGGTTGTTCAGCGCTTTTGGCTCATCGGCTTAATGGCTGCGTTGATTGGTATAGGATTGTCGCAAGTTTAAGGAGTAACTGGTAATTATCAATTGCCAATTACAAATTGCTTATGAACTGGAACAACACCCGCGTTTTAATTCTTGGCGCAGCCCGTCAGGGGCTTGCTTTGGCGCGCTGGCTTGCGCGTCACGGCGCGGCTGTGACGTTGAGCGACGCGCGCCCCGAAGAGCAAATGCAAGCGGAAAAAGAATCGCTCGCCGGGTTAAACATCCGCTGGGCGTTGGGCGGTCACCCGTTGGAGTTGCTGAACGAAACCGATGTGCTGTGTCTTTCCGGCGGCGTGCCGCTTACCTTGCCCATTGTGAAAGAAGCCGTCCAGCGCGGCATTCCGCTTTCCAATGACACGCAAGTTTTTATGGAAGTCGTGCCGTGCAGAACCATCGGCATCACCGGCTCGGCTGGCAAAACCACCACCACCACATTGGTCGGCGAAATGGCAAAACGTTCAAGCGTAAACCGCTCTTATGTCGGCGGCAACATCGGCGACCCGTTGATTAACTATGTGGACGAGATGAAGCCCGAAGACCTGGCGATTTTGGAAATCTCTTCCTTTCAACTGGAACAGATTACCATTTCCCCGAACATTGCGGCAATCACCAACATTACGCCCAATCACCTTGACCGTCACGGCACAATGGAAGCCTACACCGCAGCCAAAGCGCGCATTTTGGATTTTCAAACACAAAGCGATATTGCCATCCTCAACCGCGATGATGCAGGCTCGTGGAATTTGCGAAACCGCGTTAAGGGAAAATTATTCTCCTTCACGCTCGGCAATCTGCCCGAAGGCATGGACGGCGCGTATTATCACGACGGCTTGCTCAGCCTGCGCGACGGGTACGCCTACGTTCCCTTAATGCTGCGCGAAAAGATTCAACTGCGCGGAATGCACAACCTCGCCAATGTTCTTGCCGCGTTTGCCATCGGTCACGCGGCGGGCTTCAAACTGGACGCCATGCTCGAAGCGGTGGAGGAATTTCGCGGCGTGCCGCACCGCCTTGAATTTGTGCGCGAGTTTCGCGGCGCGCGCTGGTATAACGATTCCATTGCCACCGCGCCGGAACGCAGCATGGCGGGCATTCGCGCGTTTGACGAGCCGATTGTGCTGCTGCTGGGCGGACGCGACAAAGCCTTGCCCTGGGATGAACTTTCCCGTTTGATTGTTCAGCGGGTTGGCAAGGTCATCGCGTTTGGCGAGGCGGCGGAACTGATTGCCGGCGCAATCAAACTTGCGGATGTGGAAAATCGCGTCCAGCTGTATCAAGTCTCCAATGTGCGGGACGCGGTGACAAAAGCGGCGCAGATTGTTTCGCAAGGCGAGGTGGTTTTGTTTTCCCCCGGCGGAACAAGTTACGATGCGTTCAAAGATTTTGCAGAGAGAGGAGCAGCGTTTACAAAATGGGTGTTGGAACTTTCGTAAAGCAGCGTCACGCGCCCGCCGCGTTTTTATTCGGCTTTGATATGCCGCTGCTTGTCGCGGTGGTTTCGCTCATCATCTTCGGCTTGATGATGCTCTTCTCCGCTTCGTGGGATTTTTCGCTCGCGGCGTATGAAGACGCGATGTATATGTTCAACCGCCAGCTAATGTGGCTTGGCGTCGGGCTGACGATTGCCATCATCCTCGCCTTTGTGGATTATCACATCTGGCGCATGTTGGCGGTGACCATTATGGCGGCCACGGTTGTGCTGCTCTTCGGCGTGCTGCTGATAAACGAGATTCGCTTTGGCGCAAAACGCGCGTTCTTTGAAGGTTCGGTGCAGCCTTCCGAATTGGCGAAGCTGGTTTCCATTATTTACTTGAGCGTGTGGCTGTATGCCAAACGCCAATTCTTGCAGGATATGTCCCTTGGCTTGATTCCGCTCGGCGTCATTCTTGGCATCGTCGGCGGGTTGATTTATTTGCAGCCCGATTTAAGCGCCACCGGCACGGTCATTTTGCTTGGCGGTCTTTTGTTCTTTTTGGCGGGCGGCGACTTAAAACAAATCGGCGGCTTGCTGGTGATTGCCGTTTTTATTGCGTGGTTCGTCATTATGCTCAGCCCCACCGGGCGCGAGCGCATGAACGATTTTTTTGCAGGACTGCGCGACCCGCTGCAAGCTTCTTATCATGTGCTGCGCTCGTTTGAAGCGGTGGTCTTTGGCGGCTGGTTCGGCGTCGGGCTGGGGCAATCCAAAGCAAAACTGCTTGGCTTGCCCGTGCCGCCGACGGACAGCGTGTTCGCCGTTGTTGTGGAAGAAGTCGGCTTGGTGGGCAGCACGGTTCTCATCGGCTTGTTTGCCTTGCTCGTCTGGCGCGGGTTTGTCATTGCCCGCCGCGCGCCCGACATGCTCGGCTCGCTGCTTGCTTCCGGCATTGTCTTGTGGATTGGTTTGGAAGCCATCATCAACATGGCGGTGATGGTCGGGCTGCTGCCCTTTGCGGGCAACGCGCTTCCCTTTGTCAGCGCGGGCGGTTCAAACCTTGTCGCCACGCTTGCCGCAATTGGCATTCTCTTTAACATCTCGCGTCAGGCTGGCACAATCCTGCCTGATGAAATGGAACGGAGGTCTTACGGTGCGGTTATTAATTTGCGCGGGCGGGACGGGTGGCGGAGTGTATCCCGCGCTCGCCGTGCTGAACGCGCTAGAGAACGCCGCCGCCAACAGCGTCAATCCGCGCAGGATTGAAACCCTGTGGGTGGGCGGTGAAGGCGGCATGGAAGAGGAACTGGTGAAACGCGCGGGCGTTCCTTATCGTTCCATTCCCGCGGCGGGCGTGCATGGCGTCGGCTTGCGGGCTTTGCCTGCCAACCTTGCCAAACTTGCGCGCGGCGTGATTCACTCGCTGCGAATTTTGCGCGAGTTTCAGCCGCAGGTCATCTTCTTCACCGGCGGATACGTCGCCGCCCCAATGGCGTTAGCCGCGTGGAAAGTTCCCACCGTGTTATACGTCCCCGATATTGAGCCGGGACTGGCGCTCAAATTTTTATCTTTTTTTGCGGATGTCATCACCCTGACGACTTCCGCCTCGCGCAAATATTTTTCACGCCCCGGCAGGCTCGCCGTCACCGGCTACCCGCTGCGCAGCGACGTGCAAAACTGGTCGCGTCCCCGGGCGGTTCAACACCTTGGGCTGAGTGAAAGCCTGCCCACGCTGCTCATCACCGGCGGAAGCAAAGGCGCGCGCTCCATCAACATGGCGGCGCTGAAACACCTCAAATCGCTGCTGCAATTCGCGCAGGTGATTCACATCAGCGGCTCGCTCGACTGGCAAACCGTTGAGCAGGCAGCCAACAGCCTGCCCGAAGACTTAAAACCGCGCTACCATCCCATGCCATACCTGCATGAGATGGGCGCCGCCCTCGCCGCCGCAGACCTTGTCCTCTCGCGCGCGGGCGCATCCACTTTGGGCGAATACCCCTTCTTCGGTCTGCCCGCCATTCTTGTGCCGTATCCGTATGCGTGGCGGTATCAAAAAGTGAACGCCGATTTTCTTGTGGAGCAAAACGCAGCCGTGCTGCTAAACGACGAAATGCTGGAAGAAAAGATGTTGACCACAATCAAAGATGTATTGCTGAACAAAGATAAACTTGAATCCATGCGCGCCGCCATGCGGAAACTTTCCCAGCCCGATGCCGCGCATGAGATTGCCAGCCAGTTGGTTAAACTGGCAGGAGATGTGCCGCTATGATGAGCATGGTTTATATCTTCTGGATGTATGTTTTCCTTTTTGCCTTTATCGGCGCCATGCGCGGATGGGTAAAGGAACTGCTGGTTTCTTTCAGCGCCATTACCGCGCTGGCGGTGAACCTGCTGCTGGAAAAATACATCCCCCTTGTGCGCGAACTGGACCCGGGCGGCAGCTCGCTGTTTTGGATTCGCACGCTGATTTTGATGACGCTGGTGTACTTTGGCTATCAAACCGTCATCTCCATTCCGCGTCTTGCATCCAAAGCCACGCGCGAGCGGTTGCAAGATTCATTGTTCGGCGCGGTGCTGGGCGCGTTCAACGGGTATTTGGTGGTCGGCTCGGTTTTGTTTTACAACCACATGGCGAATTATCCCTACCCGCATATTATGAGCCCCGCCACCGACCCCGCCATTATTGTGGCGATTGACAACATGCTCAAATACATGCCGCCGCGCTTCCTTGGCGAGCCGAGCATTTACTTCATTGTCATTATTATTTTGGTATTCATTATTGTCGTCTTCGTCTAACCAATTAACGAATTAACCAATGAAACACATTCACCTCATCGGCATCGGCGGTTCGGGACTTTCAGCCATCGCGCGCCTGCTTAAGGAAAGCGGGTACGAAGTCTCCGGGTCGGACCGCGCCCTCTCGCCATTTGCAGCAGACCTGCAAACCATCGGCGTGACGGTTCACGTCGGGCATGATGCGCGCCACATCTCCGGCGCGGATGTGGTGATTCGCTCCTCCGCCATTGCGGAAGATAACCCCGAAGTGCGGGCGGCGTTGAGCGCGGGCATTCCGGTTTATAAGCGCTCCGATTTTCTCGGTCAGCTAATGACTCAAAAAATCGGCATTGCGGTGGCTGGCACGCACGGCAAAACCACCACCACCGCCATGATTGCGTGGACCTTATTCAAACTCAACCGCGACCCGTCTTTTATCGTCGGCGGCGTGTTGAATAATTTACAAGTCAATGCCCGCGCCGGGCAGGGCAATTTCTTCGTCATCGAAGCGGATGAATATGACCGCATGTTTCTCGGCTTGAAACCGCAGATTGCTGTGGTGACCAACCTTGAACATGACCACCCCGATTGCTACCCGGCGTTTGAAGACCAGTTCGAGGCGTTCAAACAATTTGTGGATTTGCTTCCCGCTGACGGCACGCTGATTGTCTCATCTGAAGATAAAAACGCCATGTCGCTGCTTTCGTATGCGCGGCGCAAAGGGGTGGGCGTGTTCTCATACAGTTTGCAAAATGAGACCACCATCAACAGCCCCCAGTGGATGCAGGCGCGCTCCGCCATGCCGAATCAACTCGGCGGGTATGACTTCTCCGCGATGACGAATGTCGGCGGTTCGGTGGAGGCGGTGAAAGTTTCGCTGCGCGTGCCGGGCGAGCATAACATCCGCAATGCGCTGGCTGTGCTTTCTGTAATGGCAACTTTGGGCATTCCGCTGCAAGATGCCGCCGCTGCGTTGAGCGAATTTACCGGCACGGGGCGCCGCTTTGAAATT
>DAOTZP010000104.1:0-3346 GCA_034434265.1 Anaerolineales bacterium
GTCGTCAGCCAAATTCAGCAAGCGTTTGCAGACCTCAAAAACCCGGTGCAAATTCTTTTTTTTGGCACAAAAGAGAATTGCGAATACTGCAATGAAACCCTGCAGCTATTAAACGAAATCAGCCAAATTGATTCCCGAATCAACCTGACGGCATACGATTTGCAAGCCGATGCCGGGCAGGCAAAAACATACCGCGTGGACAAAGCGCCCGCGATTGTCATCGCCTCCAAAAACGGCGAACAGATAATTGACCTCGGCGTTCAGTTCGCCGGAATTCCCGCAGGGTACGAATTCAGCACGTTGATTAATGACATCATCCTCGCCTCAAAGCAAGAAACAACTCTCAGCGAAGCCACCCGCGCGTTTCTGCAAAAACTGACCGAGCCTTTGCACCTGCAAGTTTTTGTCACCCCCACCTGACCGCATTGTCCGCGAGCCGTGCTGCTCGCCCATCAAATGGCAATGGTCAACCCGGCAATGATTCGCGCCGAAGCAGTGGACGCGGCGGAATTCCCCGAACTCTCGCAGCAATTCAATGTTATGGGCGTTCCCCAAACGGTCATCAATTCCGGCAAAGGGATTGTCGTCGGCGCATACCCCGAACCACAAATGCTGGCGGAAGTGATGAAATCCATGCAAAGTTAACCCCGCCCAATTCACAAACAAACCATGAAAAAAAACTCAAAAGCCAAAAAACGAAACCAAAAAGCATTCACGCCAATTTTCACCGGCGCTGCGTTGATTTTGCTTGGCTTTATCCTGTTCAACATGTTGAACAGCGAAGACCGGGCAACGGCGCAGGTGGAACGTTCAGTTGTGCCAATGGCGGTCAACTACGAAGCCCCGCCTCTGGCGCTGCAAAACATCAACGGCAGCGCAGAATCGCTGGAAGCGTTTCGCGGCAAAGTCGTCCTCTTAAACAACTGGGCAACCTGGTGCCCACCCTGCAAAGCGGAAATGCCTTCCCTGCAGCAGTATTACCAAACCCATAAAGACGAAGGGTTTGTTTTGGTGGCGGTCAATGCTGGCGACCCCAAACCCGCCGTGGATGAATTTGTTAAAAATTTTGGTCTTACGTTTCACATCTGGCTTGACCCCAACGGCGAAGCGCTGCAAGCATTCAGAAACGGCAGCCTGCCCAATTCGTATGTGATTGACCGCGCAGGCATTGTGCGCTACGCATGGACGGGCGAAATCAGCCTTGCCATGCTGGAAAAATTTATCACCCCCGTCCTGAACGAAATCAACTGAATTGCTCTTGTTTTAATGGAAAATTTGCGCTATAATCCGCGTTCGCGTTTCAAGGAAAATACAAGAGAAAGTAAGGACAGCCAAAATGACAGATTTGATGAAGGCTCTCGAAGCCGCCCCGAATGAAAAAATCCCGCAATTGAAATCCGGCGATACCGTTAGCGTACACGTTAAAATCAAGGAAGGTGACCGCGAACGTATTCAGGAATTCAAAGGCACCATTATTCGCATGAGAAACAGCGGCAACAACGCCTCAATCACCGTGCGGCGCATGGCGGCAAACGGCATTGGCGTGGAGCGCACTTTTTTGCTCCGCTCGCCCCGTGTTGACAAAGTGGTTGTGGAACGACACGGCAAAGTCCGCCGCGCGCAGTTGTACTTCATGCGCGAACGCACCGGCAAGAGCGCCCGCCTCAAACAAAAATTCGACTAATACACTAGGGTTCTGAAAGACCCTAAAGGTCTTGAAGACCTTTAGGGTCTTTTTATTTTGGAGCGCCATGAAAAAACCATTTATTGGAATTACCACGCGCAACGGCAAAGACGCCGACGGTCACCCCCTGACCGCTTTGCAACATTCATATATCAAGTCAATTACGCAGGCTGGCGGAATTCCAATTCCCATTCCCTCAATCTTAAGCGAAGAGGATTTTCTTGAACTCTACGCCCGTTTGGATGGAATTCTATTCTCCGGCGGCGGAGACGTATCGCTTGAACATTTCCGCGGGGACCCCCACCCGCGAATTGGCGAAGTGGACCTCAACCGTGACGCCACCGAAATCGGTTTAATGCGCGCCGCTGTGCGCGATGGAAAACCTGTGCTTGGCATTTGCCGCGGCGCGCAAGTCATGAACGTTGCGCTTGGCGGCACGCTATACACCCACCTTTACGACCAAGTCAAAGGCGCGCTGGACCATGCCTACCCCGGCAACCTGCGCCGCGCGCTTGTTCATCCCGTAAACGTCAATGAAGAATCCCGCGCTGCGGAAATTTTCGGCGAAACCTTTCTGCATGTCAACAGCCTGCACCACCAAGGATTAAAAGATATTGCCCCGCCGCTCAAAGTGGCAGGATACGCGCCGGATGGCGTGGTTGAAGTAGTGGAGATTCCCAACCATCCATACGCCCTTGCCGTGCAATGGCATCCCGAATGGCTGACCGACCAAGTTCCCATGCAGCGCTTGTTCAAATCATTTATTGACGCGGCAATACGGTAAAATTTGCAGACCGTGAAAAACACCCTGCCTCTGGTTTTGCTATTTCTCATGGCGGGCTGCGCATCTACGTTTCAAGCAGTCACCCAAACCCCAACAGCGGAACAAACAAATATCCCCGCGCCTGTGCAAACAAAAACCGCCACGCCTGAACTTTCTTTTGCAGTCACCGTTACAAGCACAAACCAGCCGCCGCTCAAACCGCATGAGTGGATTCCCCAGCCAATTCTGGCGCAATTTGGCTACATCCGCCCAAACGATGATTCGCTTTTGCAGCCAAAAGAACCTCCTCATTTTATTTTGTACGCGGACGGCACGTTGATAATCACCCGCCCGCTTACAATGGGACTTCCACACAGCGACCAGCAATTGCTTGTCCGTCAGTTATCGCGCGAAGAAACCTGCCGCATTCTCAACACCCTCGACCAAACAGGATTTATAGATTACAACCCAAAAACATACCAATTTATCGGCGGCGAGCCAAATGTAAAAAATGCGGTTGCAGCCTATATTGAAATCAACGCATGGAAATCACATCAAGGCGCATACCATGGATTGCCCCTGTATATTTTGGAGGAATTAACAGGAACAATTGCGTTTAACTTAAGCAAAAACAACCCGCAAAACCCGCGCAGCGGATTTCCCGTCATTTCCCCCGCGCTCCGAAACGCATATTACCTGTTTGCGGAATATCCATCCGAAAACATGGAAGTGTACGAACCGCGCGAATTGATGGTGTGGATTCGCCCACTTAACCCGTCAGAGTTTCCGAAAATCAAGTGGCAGGAGTGGAAGTCTTCAGCCATATCCCCCACCTCAATTTTCTCGCGGGTGAATTCAATTGAAAAACAAACAAAAAGCGGCGCAGCCCTTTTATATGG
>DAOTZP010000105.1:0-3264 GCA_034434265.1 Anaerolineales bacterium
TATTTATTTAAGTAATAGATTGCAAAAACCGCGAAAATAATTAAAAAAGGCTCAAGGTAATATCCCAGTAAAAATAAGCCATGAAGGGAACTGGTCTCGGAAAGAAAAGCCCAAGTATATGGAAGCATTGCCAGCCAAAATCGAATTGGCTGCAACAGATTCGTTCCAAATATTTGGTCTCGAAAATCCAGAGAAACGGAGTGCCGGGCATTTGTAAGTTCTGCAAGGTAGGAAAAATCATCCCCAAAAAAGTTGCTCTGGAAATTAAGAGCAACACAAAAAACAACACACGCCAACAACACAAAAGCTGAAAACCGGGAATAATCGCCAATTCGGAATGACGGCATTAGAGGTTTGCGATAAAAAAACACAAATAATAAAATTCCGCCCAAAGTAATAAAAAATGGCTGGATATAGGCAAATGGAAGATTAAAAAAGCGTCCAAAAAGAGCAAGGAATTCGATGTAAGTTACAGAAATAAGAAAGCCGCCCAAAAAATGCAACGACAAGTCGTTTTTTTGGGGCATTAAAAGAATACTGGTTAAACACCCGGGAATACTAAAAAAAACAATTGAAACGCCCAAAACAAGCCAGTTATTTTTTACAAGAGATTCCCATGGAGTCAAAAAAAATACAACCCAAATTAAAAGAACAAATAAAAACGTATAAACAGGTTTAATAGAAAAAAAATTCTTAAGTATCATTTGCCTGCCTCTAAAAAATATTTGCATCAGGTGATTGCAGCCATTTTTTGCGGAATTCTTTTATCTCTTCATCCGTATAAAAGTGACGGGCAAAGCGGGTTGCGTATATTGCATCCACATATTCCGCCGGAAGCGGGCGCTCTTTGAATTGGCGGTAAATTTCCGCGTATTTTTTTTGTTCACCAAGATTGGTGTTGATGATTTGCACGCCTCGTAATCCGATAAATTCTTCAAAAGCGCGTTCCGCCACCCGGTCCAAATCTTCCAAGCGGAAGATTATCATATTTAAGCGAGGTTCGCGGTAAATTTGATAGCCTTTTTCCCGTGAAAAAGGAAGTTCCAACACATCCAAATTCCACAACGGCTTAATTTGCGACTCATACCACGCTTCAAAGCCGGTTACGCCAAATTCTTTTTGGGTGAGCAAATGAGTTTGCAGGTCATCCAATGTCAACCGGTTTGCCTTAAAGTCCGCTTCCCAGTTTGGGAAATATTCATGCAACGTCTGAAACAGCGCGCTGACTTTAATCGCAACCGGGTCGCGCACCAGATTAATCACATTCCATGTTTGTTTGGGGTGTGCGTCAATTTGAGCGCGCAGTTTTTGAGATTCCCGCAGCATCTTAATAGTCGCTTTTGCGGAGGGTCTTGTTTTCTGAACAAAGTCAATGCGCGCGTCAATATTCACCAGCACATGGGCATGATACACAGGCGTAACAATTCCCAAATCTTCATATTTTTTCATCAAAGAAGCATGAATGCTGGATGAGCCAACCTTGCCGGATTGAAAAATAATTATGGGATTCAATGCGCGCGGGTCAACGCGCAATTTGCGAAATGGGTGCAAAACGCGCTGCTTGATGCGCTTAAATACGCCGGTCAGCCGTTTTAAGATACGCTGCATGATATTCATTGCTTTATCCAATTTTTGCGAAAGGTATTCAATTCCGCATCAGTGTAAAAATGGCGGGCAAAACGGGTGGCGTAAATGGCGTCCACATACTCAACGGGCAGCGGACGTTCCTTAAAGCGGCGGTACAGGTCGGCGTATTTTTTTTGCTCGCTTGTATTTGTATTAATTATTTTCAAGTTTTTAACGCCGATAAATTCCTCAAACGCATTTTCGGCAACGCGGTTTAAATCTTCAAGGCGAATCAGAAGCAGGCTGCCTCGCTGGCTGCGGTAAATCTGATATCCCTGCGCGTGTGGGAATGGTTGGGCAAAAACATCAATTCCCCATAAAGGTTTCATTTGCGCATCATACCAATCCACCAGCCCGCCGGCGCCGAATTCCTTTTTTTGCAAAAGGTGATTCAACAGGTCGTCCAACGTTAACTGACCGGAATTATACAGGTCCTGCCAGTTGGGAATATACTCATATAAATTTTGAAACATGGAACTGACTTTTATGGCGACCGGGTCCCGCACCAATGTCACAACGTTCCAGATGCGGTCGGGATGCGCGTCAATTTGGGCGCGCAACCGCGCTGATTCCCTCAGCTTCTTTATGGTGTTTTTGGGGAATTTTCTATTTTGACGCACAAATTCAATGCGTTCTTCTATGTTGCATAAAATATGCGCGTGATACACCGGCACATCAATGCCGATGTCCTTGTATTTTTCAAGCAAGGATACCTGTACCGTTGTAGAGCCGACTTTACCGGGCTGAAAAATGATGACCGGGTGAAGAATGCGGGCATCCAACCCCAAACGCTTGACGCGCAAAAAGTTACGGAAATTCGCAAGCAGCCTGCGAAGAAAGGATTTGAGCCTGCTCAAGAAACGCATCAAAGACTCCAATTCAAATCATTTGGATTTTGCAGGCGAAAGCCAGCGCCTTGAAAAAGCATCAAGCTCCCGTTCGCTGTAAAAATGCCGGGCGGAGTTTGTACTGTACATTTTAAGAATATACTCCTGCGGCAACGGCTTTTCTTTGAACGCCCGGTACACATCCGCGTAATCCTTTTCGTCGCCGATATTGGTGTTGTAAAGTTCAAAGTCTTTCAAGCCCAAAAACTCATACATCGCGCTCCGGGCGCGGGTGTTCAAATCTTCCAAACGAATTAACAATAAAGACGCCCGTGAAGTTGGAGATTTGTATATCTTATACCCGACTTCAAACGGAAAACTGCTTTCAAAAACGTCAATTCCAAACAGGGGCTTTAATTGCTTGTCAAACCACCAATCGGCGGCAATGTGAATGGATTCGTTTTCCAGAAAGATTTTTTGCAAATCATCCAAAGTGAGGGAGCCGTCATCATATTTTTTACGCCAATCGGGAATATATTCTGAAAGGTTTTGGAAGAATGAGCCAATATTGCGCGAGACAGGGTCGCGCACAAGGCTGATGACCTTCCACGGCAGGTGGGGATTTTCTTCAATTTGCTGCTTGATTTCTTTTGATTTGCGGATATAAGCAAGATTATCCACAGGGTTGGCAAAATTTTGCTGAATGTTTTTCTCAAGTTCATCCAGATTTTCCAATACATGGACATGGTGAATAGGCACATCCAAGCCCAGTTTTTTATAGGCGCGTTGTAAAGATGTAAACACGGTACGC
>DAOTZP010000106.1:0-4426 GCA_034434265.1 Anaerolineales bacterium
ACCGCCCCGGAACTGGCTTCGCTGGTCGAGCGGTTTCTTGGTCTCGAAGCGACAACCCACCTCAGCCGCGCCGCATTGGAGACGCTTGCCATCATTGCCTACCAGCAGCCTTGCACCCGCCCGCAAGTGGATGCCGTGCGCGGCGTGAACAGCGACGGCATGATGAAAAGCCTGCTCAGCAAAGGTCTCATTCAAGAAGCAGGGCGCGCCGATGGACCGGGACGCCCGATTTTATATTCCACCACGCCCGAATTTTTGCAGCACTTTGGGCTGAGCTCCATTGCTGAACTTCCCCCGCTGAAATTGCAGCCAGAGGAAGAAGAACACAATGTCTTGTTGAAGGGGTAGCGAGGTTGGAAATGCAGGAGCGTTTACAAAAACTATTGGCTCAAGCAGGCTACGGTTCGCGCCGCGCCTGTGAGCAGTTTATCATTGAAGGGCGCGTGAAGGTCAACGGCAAGGTTGCGGAACTGGGGCAAAAAGCCGACCCGGCTGTGGACAAAGTGACGATTGACGGCAAGGCGCTGCCAAAAGCCGAAACGCTGACGTATATTGCTTTGCACAAGCCGCGCAATGTTCTTTCCGCTGTGGAGGGGCAGGATGACCGCCCCACCGTGCGCGATTTGATTCCACTGGACGGGCATTTGTACCCCGTTGGCAGGCTGGATTTTGACTCCGAAGGTTTGATTTTGATGACCAACGACGGCGACCTTGCCAACAAGTTGACACATCCGCGCTATGGGCATGAAAAAGAATACCGCGTGCTTTTGGCGCGGCGCCCCGATGAGAAGCAGTTGGAAACCTGGCGGCGCGGCGTAGTGCTGGAAGATGGCGATAAAACCATGCCCGCGCAGGTGTATTTTCTTTCCACTTCGGGCAAAGGCGCGTGGATTAAGGTCATCATGGGGGAGGGGAAGAAGCGGCAAATCCGCGAGATTGGCAAATTGCTTGGGCTGCCTGTGGTGAAGATTATCCGCACCCGCATTGGCACGTTGACGCTTGGCAATCTCAAACCGCGCGAGTGGCGTTACCTGACAGCGGATGAGGTGGCGGAGTTGAAAGGGGAGAAGAAACGTCCGCGCAGCCCGGCGGAAAAGCCCGCACGGTCTTTTTCACGCGCAGGCGGCAAGCCGAAGAAAAACGCAGGGTAAAAGGGATTATCTGTCATATATCTCATCCCGCGTCAACCGCTTGAAATTTTTTACCTTGATGGGGTTTTTCATTAAATTATCATGGTAACCATCTTTCACCCCTCCTCAAATTATACCCGCCCGCCGAAAACAAAAACCCCCTCCAAGCCCCGTTTGCGCGAAACCTCCGAGCCTGCGGTTTAGGTTGCTTGCGCTTTTCGATAAAACCGTATCGGGACCGCGTCGCGCGAAATATTTTGGTATAACCCCGCCTGAATATTTTTCATGTGCTGCCAGCGGGCAACGGGAATCACACGCACATCCAGTTGCACATCGTATTTCAACGCAATATTTGAAACAATGACGCTAATAATTTGGCGAAACCGCCATTTTTCATCTTTGATAATCAGTAATATATCCACATCCGAATATTCGGTGTCATCGCCGCGCGCTTTTGAGCCAAATAAAGCCGCGCGTTGAATTTTATCGCCATAAGCGGCGCGGACCGTCGCAATGAATTCGCGGATGGCTTTTTTTTCTTTGGGCGTTAATGTTAAAGCAGGTCTTGCTTTTGCAGCCATTTCTTTACTTCCTCGATAAATGCGCGCGCTTTTTGCAAAACAAGCGCCGTATCTTCCTTGTCCAGCGCGTCATACAAATCATAATCGGCAGTGTGACGGCTATCCATGATAAATTCGTAATCATCACTCCATTTTTTATCGAACTCGCCAGTCTTGATGAAATACTGGCGAAATGCCGCAAGCACCGCGCTGTGTTTGCCGTACACTTTGCCTTTGGAGTAGAGTAATGCGCTGGCGGCATAAAAAATACCGTAATATGCCCGATTGCACGCGGAATTATTATGCCCATTGCTCAAATTTTCTTGCGCAACGTTCAACATTTCCTGCGCGGCGTCCATGTAAAGGCGGTAATTTTCTTTTGGGTCCTCTGACGTTTTCATTGAAATAAGTATAGCATAGCCAAAAACTTGTTTTTTTAACAAAACCCCCCTCCAAGCCCGTTTGCGCGGAACTTTGGAGGGGGGGTAATCATTTTCTTTTAGCTCACCCGAACATCCCAAAACTTTTTGACAATTTTCGTGAGCGCGGATTTCACCTCTTCTTCCTTTTTGATTCCAGCCACCTTGAACGTCACCACTTTGACGCTTGGGTCATCGCCCGCAAACTGCCCAAAGGAGATGAAGTTTCCGCCCGCGTCGGCGATGGCTTTGGTAATCTTTGCCAGCTGTCCGGGCACATCGTCAATGGCGGCGGTCACGCGGATGGCTTTGGTGCGCGCGCCCATCAATTCAAGGAAAATTTTGAACAGGTCGGTTTCAGTAATCATACCGACGACTTTCCCAGAGCGCATAACAGGCAGACCGCCGATTTTCAAATCTGCCATAATGCGGGCGGCTTCTTCAATGGGCGTGTCATATTCCACAGTTTTTACTTTTTTATTCATCACCTGCGCCACAGTCACTTTGCTGAGCAGGTAGTTCATTTCCCACACGCTGAGCGTGGTCACAGGGGAAGGGGATGCGTTCAACAAGTCGCGCTCCGAAACGATGCCGACCAACTTGCCGTTTTTCATCACAGGCGCGCGGCGGATGTGTTCCTTTTTGAACATTGCCAGCGCATCGTGAATGCTGGTTTCAGGGGTGACAGTGATGACAGGGTGAGACATTCTTTCGCCAACAAACATGGTTACCTCCAAAGGATGATTTGTATTGTGAAATTTATTACAAACATATTATACACAAAACACAAAAATTGAATGTCACTAATTTGGAGTGAAAAAGGTCACTTTGCAAATTCTACCATCACACGCGCGGCGTGTTTGGCGTGTTTCAAATATAAGTCAATGCGGATGTTTTCATTCGGCGCGTGGGCGCGGGTGTCGGGGTAGCCGTGACCCATTGTCACCACCGGCAAGCCGAGGTCATGCACAAAGGGGTAGTTTGGTCCTGAGCCGCCGGTCAGCGGGACGATTTGCACAGGCGCGTTGTACAGCCCGGCCGCGCAGTTTGCCACGAGCTGCACAAATGGATGGTCGGGGTCTGTTCGCGCGGCGGGTTCGCCGCCGAGGAATTGAATCTGCACGTCTGAAAATCCCTGCGCGTCCAGATGGGCGCGCAGTTTGTTCAGGATGTCCTGCGGCTTTTGATTCGGCACGAGGCGAAAATCCACTTTGGCGGATGCGCGCGCGGGCAGGACGGTCTTTGAGCCTTCGCCCTGGTAGCCGCTGGTCAACCCGCAGATGGTGCATGTGGGCGAGAATACTTCCTCCACTTTCAAAGCGGTTCCGCCCGTCAAGCCTTTTGTAAATTCTTTTACGCCGTAACGCGCTTTGTATTCTTCGGCAACGTCGGGGAGTTTTTCCATATATTCAATATCGCGCGGGGTGGGCGGAACAACGTCATCATAAAAGCCGGGGATTAAGATGCGCTCGTCCGCGCCTTTGAGCGAGTTCAACGCCCAGACCAAACGCCACGCCGCGTTGGGGAAGATGCTGCCGCCCAAGCCGGAATGCACGTCGGTGGAAAGCGACTCGACGGAGAGTTGCACATAGCAAATGCCGCGCAGCCCAAGAAATTGCATGGGAATATCTTTATGGTCGAGGTAGCCAAATTCCCAAATGCAGGCGTCGGCTTTGAGTTTTTCTTTGTTTTGCACAATGAAATCGTGCAGGTGAACGCTGGCGGTTTCTTCCTCGCCTTCGATGATGAATTTGATGTTGCAGGGAAGTTCACCCTGCTCCGCGAGAATTGCGTCAATGGCGAACAGTCGCGCGGTGAGATGACTCTTGTCGTCGCTGACTCCGCGCCCGAACATTTTTCCATCCCGAATGGTTGGCTCGAAGGGCGGCGTTTTCCACAACTCCAACGGTTCGGGCGGCTGCACGTCATAGTGATTGTAGATGAGCAGGGTTTTATCGCTTTTGCCTTTGCGCTCGCCGTACACTACGGGCGCGCCGTCGGTTGCCATAATTTCGGCGGTAAAGCCGCGTTTTTCAAGCATGGTTTTGACGATTTCCGCGCATTCCTTCATTCCCAAATTTTGCGCGCTGATGCTTGGCTGCGAAACATAGCGCGCCAGTTCTTTTAAGTTTTCGTCGAGATGTTTTTCGAGATAGGAATCAATGTTTGCGTACTTGCTCATATCGTCTCCTTTGTCGTCCGCGAATGTTCACGAAGAAAAAATAAATTCTTGTTTCTTTCGTGTCATTCGTGGATGCTTATTTATTATTCCATCAAGTTCACAATCCAATCAATCGAATACATGCCCGCGTAGGCG
>DAOTZP010000107.1:0-4307 GCA_034434265.1 Anaerolineales bacterium
AAAATAGGCAAGAGGATGCGGTCCGCGCATTTCCAGTTCATAGCCGGTGATTCCGGCAATGCGGTTCACCCAGGGAGTGTTATCGGCATCGAGAAAATTATCGGTGGTATCCAGCGTCTTAAAATTTAATTGCGTTGCAAGGGAAAAATATACAACAAAAAAAACAAGCGCGAGGACGATGCCCGCATTGTTTTCTTTCGCAAATTTTCCAAAATCCGGGCGCGGGAATTGAATCGCAAGCGGTTTTCCCCATTGCTCAAAAAACAAATACCCCAATGCGGCAGAGGGGATGAGAATCAACAAAACCTGCTCAATGACAGGATGGGAAAACAAATCAAGAAACAGGATGTTAAAGACAAATATCACTGCGGCTGCAGTGATGAAAGAAATTAATGCTTTTGAAATTTGCTTCATGCGATAAAAATACGCAGCGCAGGAACATTGCCCGCGCTGCGCGGGCGCTATTTCAACTCACGGACAAGCTGTAAAAATTCCTTCCATTCCTCTTCAAAAAAGTGAACGGTGACGTTGTTCAACTCAATGTGATAGGTGGTTTCGCCGTCCGGTTCTTCGGCTTTCCAGGCGATGAAGTTTTCGGTTTCGGCAATGGTGGTGGTGCGGGGTTCGTTATTTGCAGGCATGGGGACTCCTATATGAAAATC
Organism: Anaerolineales bacterium; assembly: GCA_034434265.1. Classification (GTDB taxonomy): domain Bacteria; phylum Chloroflexota; class Anaerolineae; order Anaerolineales; family Villigracilaceae; genus Villigracilis. The sequence goes on from DAOTZP010000107.1 coordinate 663, forward strand.
TGTTTGGGATTTGGGTTATTTGGATTTGCGAAACAAACTGGCGAATTTGGAAACAGCCGCGCGCGCCTGTTGGGGAATTAACGTTTCGTCAGGCTGAATTTCAGATTCCGTCCAGGGATTCATATCCAGCATTTTTCGCATAATGTAACGCCACAAAAGCAGGGTCGAAGCCAAAATTGGGGCGGCAACAATCACGCCAAGCAAGCCAAATAAAGTGGCGGCAACAATCGCGGCAACCAAAACGGCGGCGGGGTGAATTTGAAGCGTATCCGAATAAATGCGCGGGGTAATCATGTAGTCAATCATCATGTCAATAATAATCGTAATCGCAAGCACCAGTAATACATAATATACCGGCGGCAAATCAAAAAGTTGATATTCCTGAAAAAACGCAATCAGCGCCAGCACACCCCAATTGATGGCAGGTCCGACATAAGGCAAAAAGCGCGCCAGCCCTGCAATGAACGCAAGCGTAATGGCATAACGAACGCCCAGCAGTTCCAGCGCCACAATGTAGATGATGATGGTCAGGAAAAAGATGATGATTTGCCCGCGCAAAAACGCGTTCCAGATTCGGCTGAGCTCGCGCATTAACCGCCCGGCGTCATACGCGTAAACGGGCAGGTTGATATTAATAATCTGGCTGCGCAGACCGCCGCTTTCCGCAACGATGAAATAAGACACAAAAATGACAAACAGCAGCCATCCAAAGAAATTTGCCGCGCTGCCAGCCAGCGAACCAAGCAGCGTGCCTGTTTGGCTGAGCAGCGGTTGAACAATCCCCAGCGCCTGCTCGCTGATTGCGTTCAAATCAATCAGGCGGAAGTCAATTTGAAAAGGTCCAATCTCGTACACCTTGTTGGAATATTCCTGAACAAAGCCGGGGAGCGCGACAAGCGCGTTTTGCACGGTGGTCAAAACGCTTTGCCCCTGCTGCACCAAACTCAAACCTCCCCAAGTCAGCAAGCCGATTAAGAGCCCGACAAACAAAAGATATACAACGAAGGAAGCCGCGCCCCACGAAAAACGCAAACGCTGATGAAGCAGCTCGGCAAGCGGATGAAGCAGGTAAGCCAGCAAAAATGAAATGACCAGCGGAGTAATGATAAATTGGAATTTGATGAGCAGCGCGCCAAAAATGACAACGAGCGTAAATCCAACAATCAATTTTGTATTTCTACCCCAAGGCGGGGAATCAGGCGGCAAGGTTTCTTGTGTCATGGTCGTATGCTTCCATCAAGGATGAATGATTTTACAACAAAAATACGGAGAGGTGAAATTCAAGTCTTGCAGGCGGCGGGTTCAAACAGCGGGCTTAAACGTTTTTTCAAACATCTTTTGCGCGGCTTCATATCCCTGACGAATCAAGTTTTTGGAAACATCGCCATCGTAATCAATGATTCGTTCTGCGGGCAAAAAGTCTTCAGGCGCGGCAATTAACACTTTCACCTCACGATATTTATACGGCGTTTTGCCTTCGGCGCGTTCCTGCTGCGCCAGTTTGTTATATGTTTCAATCAAGCGCAATCGTTCGCGGAAGGAGGAAAGCAGCATCCAATCCAATGTCCATGTAATCGCTTCGCCAAACGAATTGGGCATTTGCCGCGCTGCGTGCGGAATTTCATCCCCGCTCTGCCACCACGGAGTCATCATCACCACTACAATTTCGGCTGGCACGTCAATCGGCACATCGCGCATTGCGTCCAAGGCAACGCCAATCGGCGTATTGGCGACCAGCGCGCCATCCCAATAAAACGCATTGGTCTGCGGGTCAAACGTCCACGGATAAACAAGCGGAATGGAGCAAGAGGCAAGGATGCGGTCCGCGCTGATTCCCGTCACCACATCGCGGCGCGTTTCACCCGTCCCGCGTTTGTGGATTTCCCGATTGCTGAACATGACGCGCTCGCCGGTCTGCACATTGGTGGCGGAGATGAGCAGCGCCCGCCTGCTCGCGGATAATTTCTCCGCATCAAATTTGAAGCGCGTGTGCAACGTTTTTCTCAGGGGACCGGTATCGAGCAAATTAATCCAATAGCCAATTAATAACTTGCCAAGCCATTTGGGAAGAATGGGAAGCGGCGACCAAAATTCTTTGGGAATGGGCGATGTGGCTTCCTGCGGCGGCGTTTGCGGCAAACGCGCATCCATAATTGCGCCAAAAATTTTGCGCGTCAGCCAGCGCGCCAAGCCGCGCATCCCCGGCGGCAAACCTTGAATGTCGGTCTCTTCAAGCGACTGCCACACCTCAACCAATTCATCCGCGGACATGCCCTGCGCAATCGCCGCGCCATTCACTGCGCCAATGGAAGTGCCTACAATGACATGCGGGTCCCATTCCTGCGCGTGAAACGCATCCACATTTGTTTTGTTTTTTTTCATCAAATATTGATACACGCCCGCATGAAACGCCCCGCGCCCCCCGCCGCCTGAAAGAACCAACGCCCGAACTGTGTCCATACCTTGCTCCTTTTGTCTGTAAAAATTGGCTGCAATTTGCCCATTATAATTGCTTGACGCATTTCAAGTGCAATGATACAATCTCGCCCGCTTAAAAAAACGCCCCCATCGTCTAGAGGCCCAGGACGCGACCCTTTCAAGGTCAAAACCGGAGTTCGAATCTCCGTGGGGGCACTCGCAAACCTGTCATGGTCAGATGTGATATTCTGCCATGACAGGTTGTTTTTAGTACTCCAATCAAACAAGGCAAAAAAGAAAAGGTGGAAGATGTTTCCAGAAATTACCGTTGCCGAGCTCAATCAAAAACTCAAATCGGAAGAAAAGTTCATTCTGCTCGATGTGCGCGAATTGCACGAACTTAACTTTGCAAAAATCACCGACCCGCGCCTCGAAGTAACGCCAATGAGCAAACTCGCCCGCGAAGGAATCAACGCGCTATCCGAATCTGCGCGCAGCGGCGAAATTCCTGTTTACGTCATGTGTCATCATGGCAGCCGCAGCGTGCAAGTGACCATGTGGCTTATGCAGCAGGGATTTAAGCACTTCGTCAATGTCAGCGGCGGTATTGATGAATACGCCCATCGGGTTGATTCTTCTGTTGGGTTTTATTAATGAACCCAAGTCGCCGCAAGCACAGGGTGGAAAGTAAGCGCATACAAAATTTGCCAAACTTTCTTTAAGGCAGCGGTCTTAACCTTCCAACCTTGTTAAAAGCCAGCCCGCCATCCTTGCGGACAGCGGGTTGGGGTTGGCGCCGTGACTTCTCTATAACGTGCGGAGGGATGTCACGGCGCTGGGTTGGTTACTACTCATACGAGACATCACCTCCTCCTTTCATAGGATGGCAATTCACCTGCTTGCCCCCAAACAACGCCAAGAGTATGTCACAAAACAATTTGGATGTCAATAGGACGAATTTTGATTCTCTCAAAACTGTAATTCCTGCTTCAATATGAAAATTTGTGATACCTTTTGAGAGTCTTTGCCGCACAATCAACGCTATGCTTGGCAAAAACAAAATGGAGTTCACCTATGAAAAAAAATCCCAACCTGCTTTGGTTTGTTGCGCTTGCGCTTGGCGCGCTGGCGGACCTGCTCTTTTTTGAAAAAAAACCCGGCATCAACTTTGCCATTTTCGCGGTGTGCTGTGTCGCCGCCGCCTTTTTCCTTTTGTTGAAGGATGGG
>DAOTZP010000108.1:0-3483 GCA_034434265.1 Anaerolineales bacterium
CGCCAGTTACCAATCGCCAATCTCCAATCTCCAATCGCCAATCTCCAATCTCCAATCGCCAATCTCCAATTGCCAATAACGGCTCTCTTACCAAGCCCGCCCTTCCCGCCGGAGTCCGCGAATACTTCCTGCCGCAAAATTACTCGCTGCCCGAAGCGTTCCGTCAGGCGAAGAAATCCATGCCCGCCGACGTGAAAATTGAAGCGATTCTCTACCGCCCCGCCTTGCTTGCCGCCGCGCAGATTCGCATCCTTGACCGCAAATACGGCGTGGACAGCGAGGTGACCAAAGCCGCGCTGGTGGAAACCCTTGACCGCCGCGGAATCGTCCGCTGGGAGGACTTCCCCTACGCCGGACCTTCGCTCGATAAAGTGGAGACCATGCCCGCGCCCGGCGCGCGCTTTGCGGGGATGGAATCGCCGCTGAACGATTCCAAGTTGATGACCGCCCTGCAAAAAGACTTCGCCGATTGGCTCTTCCGCAGCGTGGAGGTACGCGCGCGCGCGAATCTCGTCCTCAAAATCTTCGCGGGACCGGACGTTTCCCAAGCCGAGTTTATGAAAGCCTGCGCCGACGCCGCCCGCGAAGCCCGCGACGCGGAGATTGCCAAGAAAACCGCCGCCATCGAAAAGAAAATCAAGAGCGTGGAAGATAAACTGCTGCGCGAGGAACGCGAATTGCGGCAGGACGAGGAGGAACTCCGCAACCGCAACATCGAAACCGGCTTGAGCGGAGTCGAAACCGTCGCCGGGTTGTTCGGCATCGGACGCAAGAAGAGCCTCTCCACCTCCGTTTCCAAATATCGCATGGCGCAAAACGCCAAAGAGGAAGTGCAAGAATCTTTGGACGCGATTGCCCAACTCAAGAAGGACCTCGCCGCGCTGGAACGCGAGCGCGAAGAGCTCGTGAAGGAAATCAGCGACCGCTGGGGCGACGCCGTGAACGACATTCAGGAAATCGCCGTCAAGCCAAAGAAGACCGACATTTTCGTCCAATACTTCGGCGTGGCGTGGAAGCCGCATTATCTTGCGAGCGCCAACGGCGAAACGATGGAGTTGCCCGCGTTTGGGGTTGAGTGACATATAACCAAGGCCTGACAGGTTTAAGAAACCTGTCAGGTCTTTTGCTTTAAGGAATCAACTTATGAACATCATCTATATCCTCCTCGCCATGACCGTCTGGGGATTCATTCACTCGCTTACCGCGTCGCTCGCGTTCAAAGAAGCAGCCGCGCGAATTTTCGGGCGCGGATTCATGCGCCTGTACCGCCTGCTTTACAACGGCTTTTCGCTGCTGACCTTTTTGCCCGTGATGTGGCTGGTTGCTTCGCTTCCCCGTCAAACTTTGTATTCCGTCCCCGCGCCGTGGAATTATGTCATGTCCGCCATTCAGGGCGCGGCGGCGTTTATGTTAATCGCCGCCGTCCTGCAAACGGACGCGCTGCATTTTGTCGGCTTGAAGCAATTGTTTGAAGAGGAGACGAAGGGAAAACTGGTCACGGGCGGATTGTATAAAATCGTCCGTCATCCCATTTATACCTTCAGCCTGCTTTTCCTGTGGCTGACTCCTTGGATGACGGATACCGTCTTCGTCTTTTATATCGGAATCACGTCGTACTTTATCGTCGGCGCGTATTTTGAGGAGAAGAAATTGCTGCGCGAGTTCGGGGAGGAATACGCCGCGTATAAAAAATCAACCGCGATGCTGATTCCATTTCTATTCTGAGTCTTAACGGTAAAAATTGACTTAAGAAACGCTCTCTTATGCCTGTATTGCTTTTTTGGCTGCCGCGTATGCTTGCAGCGTTCTTTCTTTAACAATTTCACGCTCCACAATCGGCAGCGGATAGACGGCGGGTTTGTTTCCTGTTTTCCACGGCGCGTGAATGCTTTTGGCATCCAGCCCGCGCAGTTCGGGAACCCACTTGCGGATGTAATCTCCGTTTGGGTCAAATTTTTGGCTTTGCAAAACGGGATTGAAAATGCGGAAGTACGGAGCGGCGTCCGTGCCGGTGCCTGCGGTCCACTGCCAGCCGCCGTTGTTCGCGGCGAGGTCGCCATCCAGCAGGTTTTCCATAAACCAAGCTTCTCCCCAGCGCCAGTCAATCAGCAAATCCTTGACCAAGAACGAAGCGACAATCATCCGCGCGCGGTTGTGCATCCAGCCGGTTTGTGTTAATTGACGCATGGCTGCATCCACAATTGGAACGCCGGTTCGCCCCTCCTTCCACGCGGCAAATTCGTTTTCATCATTGCGCCATGCAATATCCACAAGCGCGGGGTTAAATGAACGTTTTGCCACATGCGGAAAGTGATAAAGAATTTGAATGTAAAACTCGCGCCAAATCAATTCATTGAGCCAGACTTCCGCGCCTTTGGAGTGTGAAACGCTGCGGGCGGCGTGAACGGCTTGGCGCAGGGAAATCATCCCAAAGCGGATGTACGGCGAGAGGGATGAAGTGCCGTCCAAATCCATGCGGTCGCGGGAGGCGTGGTAGGTGGTAATTGGTGATTGGGGAGTGGTAATTGGAGATTGGAGATTGGTGATTGGTAATTGGTAACTGGTAATTGGTAAAAGGTTTTTCTCTGTGTCCTCTGTGGTAAATCTTTGCAAGCGCCTTAAGGCTTCGTTCTCTCCGGCGGGGAAGAGGGGATTGGGTTGAAAATCGGGCAACGGTTCGGAGAAAATATTCGCGGGTGTGTTGATATGCGCCGGCGCGGGGAGCGGGGAAAAATCCGCCAGCAGGGATTTCCACGCCTTTGAATAAGGGGTGTAAACGGTATAAGGCGCGCCGTCTTTTTTCTTAACAAACTCAGGATGATGAACGGTTTGCCCCGCTTGCAATTCAAGCAGCAATTCGCTGGAAATTTCCGCATCGCGTTTGCGGGCGTAGGGCGTGTAATCTTCCTCCGCGTAAATTTTGAGCGCGTTCGTTTCGTGAACGAGTTTACGCAAAACTTCAAGCGGCTTGCCCGCGCGAATGACAAGATACGATTTGCGTTTTTTCAACTCTGTATCCAGGGCGGCAAGCCCTTCATATAAAAAGTTTTTGCGCCTTGCGGAATGGGAATTGAATACGGGGTCAATGATGAAAAGCGGAATCACCCAGCCGCCTTTAAGCGCGGCGGAAAGCGCGGGGTTATCCGAGAGTCTTAAGTCGCGGCGAATCCACCAGATGGAAATCATAGGCTTACAGGATGTTCTTCAACGAAGGAAGGGAATCAAATTCGATTGTGTAAATTCTTTGCACGCCCTTGCCTTTGACGTTGACATCGCGCCCGGAAAAAACGAGCGAACTGCCCATGCCTTTATACGTCACTTCATCCACGGCAATGCCGTTGGCGGGGCTGTATGTTTGCAGGCGGCTGGCGACGTTGACGGCATCGCCAAAGATGGTCACTTCGCGGCGGTCCTCCGAGAGTGCATTTGAAGTAGATCTGTTTTCTCGTGCGAGTACGATGACGGATGCTGCATTTGATCGCT
>DAOTZP010000109.1:0-7924 GCA_034434265.1 Anaerolineales bacterium
TTTGATGTTGCGCCCGTTGCGCCCAACGATGCGTCCCTTCATCTCTTCGCTGGGCAGCGTAACCACAGCGCGGGTGACTTCCGCCACATGCTCCGAAGCCACGCGCTGAATCGCATCCGCAATCAGTTTGCGCGCGCGCTTTTCGCCTTCTTCGCGCGCTTCGGTTTCAATCTGGCGGATGATGCGCGCCATATCGCCGCGCGCCTCTTTTTCCACCGCTGCGAACAATTCCTTGCGGGCTTCTTCGGGAGTCATCTGTGCAATGAATTCCAGTTTCTTCACCTGTTCTTCGTACAGCTTTTCAATTTCGTTATGGCGGCGGTCTATGTTGGATTGGCGTTTATTCAAGTTTTGTTCGCGCTGCTCAATTTTGTCAAACCGCGCGTCCAATTCGCTGCGCCGCTTGTCCAGGCGTTCCATTTCACGGTTCAATTCCACACGGCGGACTTTCATTTCCGCTTCGGCGGCTTGAACAATTTTGGCGGCAGTCTCGCGCGAGCTGGCTTCAATCAAGCGGGCTTGCGCGTTGGCGGCTTTCAAAATATCGTCGGCTTTTTCCTGTTTGGCTTTGTTGGCTTTTTCCACCTGATAGCGGTAAAAAAAATACCCGGCAGCAACGCCAACAGCCAGAGTAATCAGTTCCAAGATGATTGTGGTAAGCGGGCTCATGTCATTTCCTCATCTTCTTCGTAGTATCGTGTTTCCGTGCGCGTTTCGTTCCAAATTTTTGAAACAACCGGCGCAATCACGGAATAAGAAAATCCGCGGCGGGCAAGAAACTCGCTTAGTTTTTTACGAAAGTCCAGCCATTCCAAATTTTGGAAGCGGAGCGCGCGTTTTTTCGCGGCTTGGTAAGCGAGGGCTTCTTCATCCACATTGGATAAAGAAGCGCGGACAGCCTCGTCGCCGAGCCCTTTTTGGCGAAGTTCCGCCGCAAGGGCTCGTTTACTACGCGGGCGGAATGTGCTTCGATTTTCCACCCACGCTTGGGCAAATTCATTGTCATTGGCAAGGTTTGCGCCGCGCAGCCTTTCGAGGGTGGTTTCAATCACCTCATCGGAAAACTCATGCTTGCGCAGGTTTTGCCGTATTTCCTTTTCAGAACGGGCGCGGTAGCTCAAAAATAACAAGGCTTGTTGGTATGCCTGTTCGCGCGCGTCTTCATTTATCAACTTTGCAATTTTTTCATCGCTCAATTCATCGCCGGTTTTGAGCCATGCCGCAGTAATGCGCGCCAGCCCAAAGGCAAATTCGCCGTCCAGATAAATATTGACGCGGTTCGGGTTCTTCTTTTGAACGACGATGGCGGTTATTTTTTTCATGTTAAAAACGCACAGCCAAGAGCTCCGAAAAATTGGCTCTCGGCTGTGGTAGAAGTCTCTGGGTTGTATAAACAGGCGGCCTGAAAAACCTGAGGCGGTGGGAGGTAGGTCAAATGAAGCGACAGATAAACGTCACGTTTTTCGACTCAAACGGCGTGAAGCCAGTTTTCTAATCATCATATTAAGCGGACTTCACCAAATAACTCCCGAAAGACAGGGGAGGAACGCATCCAAAATCCAGTAACTTAACCATGCCGAGAACGGCGGGGAATATTTCAATAAATCCTTGCGGATTTGTTGGATTATACATGAAATTTAAGATTTGTTAACCTTGTTTTTTCATGGCAGAGCCGGAAGGGCGCAGGTCCTTCACATTGAGCTGGTATGTCACCCGCCCGTTGTATTCGTTTGGCTCGTAGGTGAACATTAAATCCACGCGGGCAGGCAGTTTGCCATGCCATTCGCCCAACCGAAACCCGATACAATCGTGCGTCATGCCTGTTTCGTCTTCCACTTGCAGTTTGAGGTGTTTGGCATCCGCGCCCACCGTGCGCGAGTTTTTGACCTTTACGCTGCGCGCCATAAAAATCGGAGTGGGGTTGCCATAACCGGTCGGCTCTAAAAAGCGCAAGCCTTTTTCGTACAACTCGCCGCGCATTTCCGCCAGCGAAACTTCCACATCGGCGGTGAGGGTGGCGCGTAAATCCTGCCCGTCCAGTTTTTCTTTTGCAATTTGTTTTAACCTGCTTACCAGTTCGGGCAGGTTTTCGTTTTTTACGGTAAAGCCTGCTGCTGCGGCGTGCCCGCCATGCCGCACAAGCAAATCGCTGCATAAATCCAGCGCGTCGGTGATGTGAAATTCGGGGATGGAACGGCACGAGCCGCGCGTCTCTTCCTCCCCTTGCGCGGCGACAATGGAGGGGCGGTAGTGCGTTTCGGTCAGACGCGAGGCAGCCAAGCCGATAACGCCGGAATTAAATTCCGGATGCGCGGCAAAGAGCAAAAACGCGCCGGGGTCATCCCGCATGGCGATTTCTTCGGCGCGGGCTTGCATTTTGCGGGTGAGTTCCTGCCGCTCGCGGTTTTGGATGTTTAATTCCTGCGCGAGGATTCCCGCGCGGGTTGAATCTTTGGTGGTGAGCAGTTCAAACGCGGCAAGCGCTTCCTTCAACCTTCCCGCCGCATTCAATCTTGGTCCCAGCCCAAAGCCGATGTTCACGGCGGTGACTTTGGGCAAGGCAATCTCTGAAACGGCGGCGAGTGAAAATAATCCCTGCCGCTGCGTTTGGCGCATTTGCATTAACCCTTTGCGGACGAGGATGCGGTTTTCTCCCATGAGCGGCGCAAGGTCGGCGACTGTGCCAAGCGCAACCAAATCCAGCAGCGAGTTGAGCATGGAGGCGTTGTTTGGCGAGCCGTCTTCGAGCAGGGCTTGGGCTATTTTGTACGCAATGCCCACGCCCGCCAAATCTTTATCGGGATAGGCGTCGCCATGCTGTTTGGGGTTGATGACGGCAAGCGCGGGGGGCAGGCTGCCTTCGGCGGGGTGATGGTGGTCGCTGATGATTAAATCCAGCCCGATGTCTTTGGCGCGTTGGGCTTCATCCGGCGAGCGGATGCCGCAATCCACCGTGATGACGAGTTTGATTCCGCCTGCTTTTAATTCTTCGAGCGCGTTGTTGTTTAACCCATAGCCTTCTTCAAAGCGGTTGGGGATGTATCCGCGCGCGTCGGCGTTGAGAAACTGCAAGGCTTCCACCAGCAGCGCGGTGGCGGTGACGCCATCCACGTCGTAATCGCCGTAAATGGCAATTGGCTCTTGATGCTGAATTGCATAACGGATGCGCTCGACGGCTTGCGCCATGCCGTTCATGCCCAGCGGGTTGTAATCTTTATCCGCTTCGGGTTTGGCGTTGAAGTAGGCGCGGGCTTTTTCTTCGGTGAACAAGCCGCGGTTGTAGGCTATCTGGCGCAATATGCGGGGGAATTTCTGCAAGGCGGAGTCTGCTTCGGCGGTGATGAGCGGCTGCGCCACCCAGCGTTTTTGAGGCGATGTGTCGTATGTCATATTAAAATCAGGATGGGCGAAGTATAAGCGGTGACGCGGACATGCGAAAGGGTGATGTATAATTTGAAAAAACAAGAGGAGCAAAGCATGAAAGAACTTGCGGCTGATGAACGGCTTGTGCCGGTTATGATTTACACGCCCAACATGTTAATTCACGGCGAGTTGATTGCCAAGAAGGAAGTGCGGGTGAGTATTTTGCTGCGCACACAGGGCGTGCCAAATTATCTTCACATTGTCAAGGCGCACGTCATTTCTTTTGGCGGCACGCCGCCCAAGTCACAATCCTTTGCAGAGATGTTTGTGGCAACCCCGACTGTGATTGCGTTTCATCTTGTGCCTCCGGCGCAGGACCCAATGGACTACGACCCTACGGAAGCCAACCGCATTATGCACCCCATTTATGCCACCGTCGGCACTTTCCTTTTCAAAGGAAACACGCGCATTTCCGCGCAGACCGATGTGGGCGTGAGTTTGGAGGTGGGGCGCGTTTCATGGCTTTCGCTGTATGATGTGCAAATCAGCAACCCGTATTTGCCGCAATTTGGTCTAAAAGTTCCCATGCTGGTGGTAAAGCCGGACCAAGTGAGTTTTGCGCTTGAATAGAAGCGCTATTGGAAGATATGAAAGAAGAAAAAAACAGACCTTCCGTCAAAGTTCGCAAGAAATGAACAAAGCGGAAGGTCTGCGGTTTTAGGGGGTCTTTGTTGGCGTTGGCGTCCGCGCGGGAGTTTTTGTGGGCGTCCGCGCGGGAGTTGGGGTGCGCGTGGGCGTGGAGGTTTTGATTCCGCCGCGCGGGGTTGGCGTGGGCGTGACCATAGACTTCAAATGTTCCAGCGCGGTGGCGCGCATTTCGTCGGTCATGTAACGTTCATCCATTGCCAGTAATGCCTGCCAGTCTTTCACCGCTTCTTTGGGCAGGTCGCGTTTTTCTTGAATCAAAGCCCGCCAGTACAACACCAGCGCGGTTTGCTCTTCGGTTTCAGCCTGCGCGCGGGCGGGTTCAATCCGCAGGAAGGCGCTGCCGTATTTTTCCTGAATGTAATACGCGCGCGCCAAACCGAAATTAATGTCAAAGGATTTGTCGTCCTGTTCGCGGGCTTTTTCCAAATCTTCCACCGCTTGGTCTATGTTGTTGAGTTCCAAATTGGCGAGTCCGCGATAGCGGTAGTAGCGGCGCAAGCCGGTTTTATTTATCTCAAACGCGCGGTCCAAACTTTTGATGGCGTTTTCGTAGTCTTTGGTTTCGTAATAGGCGCGTCCGAGCAGGGCAAAGGCAAAGTCGTCTTCCGGTTCATAGACGACATACAGGCTTAAAGATTCCAGCGCTTTATCGAACAATTCGTTTTCAATATACAACTCGCCCAACATGCGGTAAATTGGCAGAGCTGTAATATCAAGCGAGTAGGCTTTTTCGGCGGCTTCGAGCGCTTTTTCTTTCTCGCCCAGCGCGAAATATGCTTCGGCATACGTTGTAAAAATCAAAGGCGATTCGGGCATCAATGCGTTTGCGCTGTCCAGGTCCTTCAAGGCGTCTTGGGGTTTGTTTCGCAGCAGGTAATATTTGGCGCGGTCAATATACACTTCCGCGTAATTGGGGTCGCGGTCCAATGCTTTTTCGTATAACGATGTGACATTGGCGCGGGGGTCTTCCGCAAGCTCGGCACGCGCCAAGCCCAAATACGGCGCGGCAAAGTTGGGGTCAATTTCCAACGCGTCGTTATAGGAGGCAATGGCGCGGGTGGAATCGCCTTTGAAGCGGTAGGCTTCGCCAATCAGGTAGTGAATATCCGCCGCGTCCGGTTCGAGCGGAATAATCAACTTCATGCTGGTAATATACGCATCCCAATCGCCTTTGAGGTAAGCCGCCTGCGCCACGCGGTACTGGTCCGCCGATTGCCCGGCGCGCGGCGTATTAACATACACCGCTGTCGGTGTGTAAGTAGCGGGCAGCAGCATCCACAACGGGGTGGGACCAATGGCAGCGCGTCCGGTGGGCGCGGCGGTTGCGCCAAACAAGGTGGGCGTGGCGGTGAAGGTAGGCGAAGGTCCCGGCGTGTTGGTGGGAATGGTGGAAAAGTTTGCGCGGCGCGGCAGCACAAAGACAAACATTACCACTGCAATTAAACCAACAAGCGCCGCGCCGATTCCACCCAGCCGCACAATGGGGCTTTTGGCAAACGCTTTGAATCCTTTTTCGCGCGGCTTTTCGGTGGCGAGCAGCAGTTTCTCCTCCCATGCGCGGGGACGATTCAACGAAAACGGTTGAATCGTTTCATCGGGCGGGAGCGCGCCAAGCAAAATTAAACCGCGTTTGGCGGTTGTATTTTCGGGGGCAAGTTTCAACGCGGTTTGCAGGCAGTACACGCGCTCTTTGGCGGTGTCCATGGCTGCGCTCAGCCAAATCCAATACGTTGGGTTGTGCTGGTCGGCTTTCAACAGCAGGGTGAGCAGTTCTTTTGCGCGCGCTTTATCCCCTTTTCGCAGCGCCGCCACCGCGTCTTGAAACATGGTATCTTCGGAATGTTCTTGTTGGAATTCCTCTGTCATGCTTTGATTTTAATTCATTTCATGGAATTCTTCGACGCGATATACATGGACTTGCAATTTTGTATTCCGCCATAAATTTTGCGGCGCGCCCATCTTGGCGCACAGGTGATTGAGAAACGCTTCGGGGTTGGGAATTTGCTGCCAGACTTGCGGCAAAAAAGTTGCCCGGCGAAATCCATCGCGCAGGATGACTCCATCCACATGCGGGGTCAGGCGGGCGGGCAGCTCTTCGGGCGAATCATATTCCAGCGGAACGGGCGCGGTTAAGCGCGACACCTCGACATGAATCTGTTTAAGTTCATTTGGCTGCACGGGCGGAAAGCGCGGGTCTTGCAGCGCGGCGGCAATTGCATGTTCGCGCACGTCCTCGGCAAGCGGCTGATACGCCTCCAATGCGCCAATGCATCCGCGCAGCTCGCCGTGTATGGTGAGCGTGACAAAGCTCGCGCCGTGTTCGCGCAGCGGCGCGGACAGCGAAGTTAAATCCAACGGCGGAAGTTTGTTTCCGCGCACGGCGGCTTCCAGCGATTCGCGCGCAATTTTTAACAGGGTTTGCTTTTCGCCGTCGGTTAATGGCTGTGTCATGGCGGCTCCAAAATTTATAACTTCGATACCGTCCAATATCCGCGATTGTGATACACCAGCGGCGCCTCTTCGCTTAAACTTCGCGCGGCGACCACCTCTGCAATGATGAGCGTATTCGAGCCAGCATCCACCATTTGTTGAATGCGGCAATCCAGCCAAGCCAGCCCGCCTGCCAAAAGCGGGGAGCCGGTGACAAGCGTTTCGGTGTGCAAGCCTTCAAAACGGTCTTCGACCTCCGGCACGCGCCCTGCAAACAAGTCGGAAATTTGAGTTTGCCGCGCGGAAAGCATGGTCAAGCCAAACGCGCCCGACTTGGTGACAAACTCGTGCGTTTTGGTGTTTTTTTGCAGCGAAATAATAATCAACGCGGGGTCAATGGAAATGGATGTGAACGAATTGACCGTCATGCCATGACGCCGCCCCTCATGCTGCGCCGTGACCACCGTCACCCCCGCCGACCATGAACGCATGGCAATGCGCAACTCTTCAAGTGTGCTTGTTGTTTTGATGTTCATTTTCTCCTCAATTTGTTTTCATCATACATGCGCGGATGAGGCGCGTCAAGTCAAAAATTCTTTGGTTATAATACTTGTATGAGAAAATATCGCCCAAGAGCGCGCGCGCTTAAATTGGCAAAACAAGCCCGCGAAAGGCTCACCCAGGAATTGGGAAAGCCTGTAAAAGTAATTATGTTTGGCTCTCAAGCGCGCGGCGACGCAAAAAAAGATTCAGATATTGATTTATTGATTATCCTGCCCTCGGTTGACGCAAAAAGCGCTCGTCTGGCTTCGGATATTGCATGGGAAGTTGGCTTTAAAGCAGGCAGGGTTATTTCCGCCATTCCTGACACAAAAGAACAAATGAAGCGGTTTGCTTTTCTGCCGTTTTATCAAACCATAAAAAAAGAAGGGGTCGTTGCATGAAAGAAGCGTCGTATAAAAAAGACCTCATCAAGTATCGTTTGGAATGCGCCAGAGAAACCCTGCGGGATGCCCAACCACTTAAAGAAAATGGCGGAAGTCCAGCCAGTATTGTGAATCGCGCCTATTACGCGGTTTTCTATTCCGCGCTTGCGCTGCTTGCGACAGTAAATGTAGAACCGACAAAACATGCAGGCGTGCTTGCAAAGTTTGACGAGTTTTTTGTCCGTGAAAAAATTCTTCCAAAAGAAATGAGCCGAGTTATTCATCATGCTTTTGACATGCGGCAGGCGGGCGATTATCAAAAATCAAAAATCATCACAGACGAACAGGCTGTTGAAGTTCTCAAATTGGCAGGGGAGTTTGTAAAAACCATTGAAGAGAAATGAGAGTGTCAAAAAGAATGGGCTAAAATAGAGCGATGACCACCTGCCCACATTGCCAACGAACCACCCGCCAAAACAAAGCGGGGACCACCAATG
>DAOTZP010000110.1:0-5074 GCA_034434265.1 Anaerolineales bacterium
AAAATAAATTTCAAGGCAAACGCCAGCAAGCCAAGCGCGGCATATACCCATGTTTTGGGTTTGAGGTAATGTTCAAGCGAATACACAACCGCCGAACCCGCCGCAATAATTTGAATAATATCGAATTCAATTTCGCGCAAAAAGCCGGGGTCGGTGATGCGGTTAAAACTAAACCCAAGCAAAAGCAAAAATGCGTAGGTGAGCAGTACGCCGCGCGGTTTGTATTTTTGCGCTTGAAACGCGGCGGTCACCCCGGCGGCGGAATAGAACAACACGGGCGCAAGCCCGCCCCAAAATTTGAAACGCTCATACCCGCCAATGTTCAGGCTGGAATGAGCGACAATCATCACAAGACAACCGATGCCTTTGAGAATATCTATGCTTTTATCGCGGTTCATTTTTTCATCCACGCCGGGCGCAGGGAGACGACTTTTTTATACACGGGGCAGTCTTTTTGATGCGCGCCGGGCAAATAGCCGGTGGACATGAGAAACTCGTTCACAATTTCGCCGCCGGTGAAGACAAAGGTCTTTTTGAAAAGTTTTGTCCATTCCTCTTTTGTGCGCGGATGATGCGCGTCGAGCCAGCCTTTGAATGACCCGTATTCTTTTTGCAGTTCCAAAATTTTCCGCGCGTTCACAATCGCGGCGTTGACCTTTAATCGGTTGCGGATGATGCCCGCATCCGCCAGCAGGCGCGCGCGGTCCGCTTCGGTATATTTGGCAACTTTTTTGATGTTGAATTTATGGTACGCCTTGCGAAAGTTTTCGGCTTTTTTCAAAATGGTAATCCACGAAAGCCCGGCTTGATTGATTTCCAACACAAGGCGTTCAAAGAGTTCGTCGTCGCTGCGCAGCGGAAAGCCGTATTGCGTATCGTGATAGGTTTTGTTGAAAGTGTCTTCGGGGTGGGCGTTGCAATAATCGCAGTAAGTGGTCACAGGCGAATCTCCATGACAGGCAAAATTCTTGGCACACCATCCACTTCGCCGCGATGCTCGCCAATTTGCCTTGCCCCCATTTTCTCATAAAACTTGACGGCATTCGGCTCTGCTTCAATGTAAAGCAAAGCCGCGCCTTGCAAGCGGCTGCGTTCCAGCGCGTGACGAAAGAGTTTGCCGCCGATGCCCTTTCCGATGAAAGCGGGCAGAATCCACAGGTTATCCAACCACCAGCCATCCGCGCCGCGTTTAAGCGAATAAAAACCGGCGGGCTTCCCCTCCGCAGCCGCCATCCAAGTCTCGTTTTCGGAAATATATTCGGGCGTAATGGTCAGCGCGGGCAGCCAAATTTGAATCCAGCGTTCGGGGTATTTCCAATGCCGCTTGGAAGCAATGCAAATTTCAGTCAAAGCCCGCGCGTCTTGCGGCTGCGCGGGCTGAATGATTACCTCCATCATGGTTGAAGCGCGCCTCAGCCGACGACGCGCAATTCGCGCGGCATGTCGCTTAATACGTCCACGCCGGTTTCGGTGACGACGACATTATCTTCAATGCGCGCGCCGTTTCGGTTGGGCAGGTAAATGCCCGGCTCCACGGTATATGCCATGCCGGGTTCCAGAATCTGCATATTATCGCCGCGCATGTATGGCGCTTCGTGCGCGTCCATGCCGATTCCGTGACCGGTGCGGTGTGTGAAATATTTTCCGTAGCCCGCTTTTTCAATGACCTCCCGCGCGGCAATATCCACGTTCGCGCAGGGTGCGCCGGGCTTGCCTGCCGCGCGTCCCGCAGCGTTTGCTTCCTGCACAAGCTGGTGAATCTTGCGGCATTCGTCATCCACTTCGCCGATGGCGAAGGTGCGCGTTAAATCGGAGATGTATCCTTCATACGCTGCGCCCCAATCCACCACGAGCAAATCGCCCGCTTGAAGTTTTCGGTCGGTGGGAGTGGCGTGCGGGTTCGCGGAGTTTGGTCCTGCGGAAACAATCGGCAAGAAGGGAAGTTCCGGGTCGGAGCCGTGTCGGAACAGTTGAATGACCAGTTCAGAGGCGAGTTCGCGCTCGGTCATGCCGGTTTTGATGAGCGGCAGAGTCGCTTCGAGCGCGTCTTGCGCGATTTGGACCGCCCGGCGCATCAGCCCGACTTCGGCGTAATCCTTTTTGAGGCGTAGAGCGGTTAATGCGTCGCTTGCATCGGGGAACTCCGCTTCGGGCGCGCCTGCTTTCACATAGCGGAAATCCATCAAGCGCAGTTGGCGCGATTCAACGCCGATTTTCTTTCCATCCAAATCGAGCATACGGACGGCTTGTTGAAAGGCTTTCTCCCATTCGCTGGGAATTTCGCCATACGCCACCGCTTGAATTTTATATGGAAAGAGTTCCACTTTGGGCAGTTCCAGTTCGGGCAGCGCCAGCACGGGGTCGCGGTCCGGCGCGACAAATAAAATAACGGGGCGTTCCATCAAATGAAAATGGACGCCCGTCAGGTATGTCAGCGTGGGTCCGGGGTTCAGCACAACGGCATCCAGCCCGTTCTGTTTGAGCGAGCCGATTAAGTAATTCAGGCGCGAGAGAGTCACAAATATCTCCTACTTGGGTTTATGATTTTTTTTGGAAAAGTAATAAGCAATCACATCCACAGCAACGGGGAAGAGCGTATCGAGCAAAACGGGAAAGCGAAACCACCACGGAATAACAAGGCTGCGGCGCGGACGTTTTGCCACATCCACCACGCGGCGGGCAACGTATTCCGAGCTCATGCGCGTTCCCAAAAACGATTTGACATTGGCATACGCTTCATTTTTGCCGACATGCTGACCAAATTCCGTTTTGGCGGGCCCGGGGTAAACGCCGCTGACTTTAATGCCCAGCGGAGCCACCTCGCGGCGCAGCGCGTCGGTAAACGCCTTTACGCCAAACTTGCTGGCGGCATAACTGCTGATGAGCGGCACGGCAATCAAACTGGATACCGACCCCATGTTGATGATGTGACCCTGACCGCGCTCAAGCATGTGGGGCAGTACCTGCCGCGTGACCTGCATCAAGCCGACGAGGTTGACATTAACGAGCGTGTAAATATCGCGTCCGGTTTCGTGATTTTCAAACCACTCCACTTTGCCAATGCCCGCATTGTTGAAGAGAATGTCAATGCGCCCGTATAAATCAATGGTGGATTGGACCATGTTTTCCACATCCGCCGGGACAATAATATCCACAGGGATTGCCATTGCCTCTCCGCCCGCTTCTTGAATTTTGGCGGCAAGGTTTTGCAAACGGTCAATGCGGCGGGCGGCAAGCGCCACTTTGCAGCCTTCCTGAGCGAACAGCATTGCGGCATCCTCCCCAAACCCGGAAGATGCGCCAGTAATGAGCACCACTTTATCTTTTAGACTGGACATGATTGCCTTCCCATGTTTTTGGATTTTATCAGCCGCGCCTGCGTTCATTCGTTTTGTTATGAAATGGACTCTATTCTTCTTCCTGACTTTCTTCCTTCCGCTTTTTGGGACGCGGGGGTTTCATCACCGGCTTTTCAGCCAGCGCAATTTCCAGCACTTCATCCATGTGTTTGACGGGGATAATCTTCAATTCCGACTTGACCGCTTTGGGAAGTTCCACAAGGTCTTTCATGTTCTTTTCGGGCAAAATGACGGTTTTCAACCCGGCGCGGTACGCGGCAAGCACTTTCTCGCGCACGCCGCCAATCGGCAGCACCCGCCCGCGCAAGGTGATTTCGCCCGTCATGCCCACATGACGAAACACCGGGCGCCCCGTCAGCGCGGAGATAATTGCAGTTGCCATCGTAATGCCTGCGGAAGGTCCATCCTTTGGAATGCCGCCCTCCGGCATGTGGACGTGAATATCCATGCGCTCGAAGATTTCCAGCTCCAAGCCCAAATGCGTCATGCGCGATTTGATGTACGTCAGCGCGGCTTGACCCGACTCCTGCATCACCTCGCCCATCTGACCGGTCATTTGCATTCCGCCTTTGCCTTCAATCACCGCCACTTCAACGGGCATAATTTCGCCGCCGTTTTCGGTCCACGCCAAACTGGTGGCAACGCCCACTTCGTCGGCGCGCTCCGCTTCAGAGGGAAAGACCTGCTGCGGTCCTAAAAACTTTTCAATCAAGTCTGCGGAAATGACAGCGGGGAATTTTTTGCCTTCGGCTTTCATGCGCGCCACCTTGCGGCAGATTTTTCCAATCTCGCGTTCCAAACTTCTCACGCCCGCTTCGTATGTATATTCGCGGATGATTCTTTGCAGTGCGGCGGTTTCAAAGGTCAGGTTCAAACCGTCCACGCCGTTTTCTTCCACCTGACGCGGAATTAAGTAACGGTTTGCAATTTCAATTTTTTCTTCTTCAATATAACCGGGGAATTCAATCACTTCCATGCGGTCAAGCAGGGGGGAAGGAATTGAAGAAAGCGAATTTGCCGTTGTGACAAACATGACTTTGGATAAATCAAACGGCAGTTCCAAATAATGGTCGCTAAATGAATGATTCTGTTCGGGGTCCAGCACTTCGAGCATGGCGGAAGCCGGGTCGCCGCGAAAATCGGAATACAGCTTGTCAATTTCATCCAGCATAAACAGCGGGTTGGAAGTCCCCGCGCGTTTCATGGTTTGAATAATGCGTCCGGGCAGCGCGCCAATGTACGTCCGCCGATGCCCGCGAATCTCGGCTTCGTCGCGTACGCCGCCCAGAGAAACGCGCACAAACTTGCGTCCCAGCGCGTCCGCAATTGAGCGTCCCAGCGAGGTTTTGCCCACGCCGGGAGGTCCCACAAAACACAAAATCGGCTGGCGTTCTTTTTTGGGTTTCAACGAGCGCACCGCAATGTATTCCAAAATTCTTTCTTTGGCTTTTTTCAAGCCGTAATGGTCGCGTTCCAAAATTTTTGCGGCGTTCTTCACGTCCAAATTATCGGCGGTGGAATTGTTCCACGGCAGTTCCACAATCCAATCAATATAGGCGCGGATGATTCCCACCTCCGGCGCCATGGGCGGCATTTGATTTAATCGCTCCAATTCTTTAAGCGCGACTTTCTTCGCCTCTTCGGGCAAATTTGCCGCCTCAACTTTTTTCTTCAAGTCGGACGCCTCGCGGGTGAAAATATCGCCTTCGCCCAAC
>DAOTZP010000111.1:0-5357 GCA_034434265.1 Anaerolineales bacterium
GCCATCCACTTCCACTTTGAAATTTGTATTGGTCAATCCCCCGGAAAGCGGTTGAATAGAAATATCTTTTCCCTTCCAGTCTTCGATTTTTGTTACAACATCATCAATAATAGCCATTAGCGCATCTCCATAGCAAAGGCTTCGGAAATCTTTGCAGACTTCCGAAGCCTCGCAAAACTTTTTTACTCCGGCGGAATTTCCTTGAAAGCGTAATCCACGTCAATGCCTTTCGACTTTTGCGCGTTTTTGGCAAGGAAGTACCAAACCGCGGCAAACGCCAGAACGCCAAACACAACACTATATGCCAGCGTGCTGGTTAAGCCGAGCTGCGAGTAGAACATGAACATCAAGAGCATTGCGCCGCCTAAAACAAAGCCGACGATGCCAAGTATGGTGACAAGCGGGATATTACCGATTTTATATGCCGCGCCCGGCGAGGATTCGTACACATCCTTGGCGCGATACGGCAGCAGCGCGCCCGCAAGGCAGGTGATGACAAATACATAGCCGCACGCAAAAGTAACGCCAAGCGTCAGGGCAACCCAGTTCGGGTTGAGATTGTATAACAGAATAACCGGAATGCTTGCAATGAAATAAGCCAAATGCGCGTTAACCGGGGTGTGGCGTTTTTCATCCACTTTGCTAATCCATTCGGGCAGCAAACGGTCGAGCGACATGGCAACCATCACGCGGGTCATGCCGATATAGCAGTTATGCACAATCTGGTGGGAATTGAGGATGTATCCAATGCCGATGATGACGACAATCAAAGGGTTTGCTGTCAAAGCAACCGCAATGATGTTGGGCCACAGCCAAAATCCGGCAATTGTCGCTTCGCTGACTCCCGACCAATACCCCGCGCCCGCAATGTAAAGAAACTCGGCGCCGACCGCTTTCTCCAATGCGGCGGCAAGGATGGCAAGTAAAATACCGGTAACAACCAAAGAACCGACAATGATGAACATCTGGCTTTGGAAGGAGCGCGCGTTTTTAATTTCGCCGTTTTGCTGGGCGCTATATGTTGCCCACTGAAGGGACGTCCACGCAATAGGGGCGACAAGCAAGGTTGCCAGCAAACTGAATGGGGGATTTAAGTCTATGCCTGCCGCAACGGTCGCATCCCTTGCCGTCTGCACAAAATTTTCTACGCCGCTCACTGCTTTGGCGAACAGGTCAATTTTGGGCATTGAAGTTGCCGGGCTGCCGCCGAATAACACAATCAACATGGTGATGAAAGCAAGCACCGTGCCGCCAATCATCACATGTTGAAAGCGCACATAATTCTTAAAACCGCTGATAAGAATCATCATGGCGACGAATGCGTTGAGAATGCTGGTGATAATAATCCCGGTTGAGCCAGTGAACCAAATTCCCAAGTTGGACAACGCCGCGTTTCCGGTGGTGGCGCCAAGCCCCAAAAAGAGCGGAGCAAACCCAAGATAGGATAACAGCCAGCCCGAAAGCGCCACCCACTGCAATATCCATATCACATACCCAGACATCACAACAGTAAAGGCGACTCCGCCGCCAAACACGCGGCTTTGGAAGACGTAATCGCCGCCTGAACGCGGAAGCGCAGTGGACAGCCAGACATAAACGAACGCAATCGGAATTTCGATAATCATTGCCAGCAAAATGCCCCACACCAATTTGCCGCCGGGCAGCGCGCCCGGAGCCCACAAATACGTCCACGGGAAAATCAAGCCCATTGTCAAAATATTATAGACAAAGGCTGAATACGGAGACATCACACGCACAAGTCCCGAGGCTTTGCGGGTAAAGACTTCTGGTTTTGCCGTCATTTGTTTTTTCTCTCCTTTGGAATTGAGAATAATACAATCGGTTCAACTTGAGGAGGGCAGCCCTCCCTTTCCAGAAAAGCGGTGAAATCAACAAATATCCGACTGATACGCAGCCTCCTTTCGCGCTTTACACCATTTGCGTTTCCATGGTTGCAAATTGCTCTTTTGAAATTGAAGGTCAAAAAAGCGCATACAGCCACAGGAGTGATACAGCCTTGCTTATCCGCTGGTCATTTGATATCCCTGCACTTCGCCATCGGCAAAAGTAACGATGCAGCCGCGCAAAATTCCTTCCGCATATTCGCTGCCGGGGTTGATGCATGTTGTGCGTCCAATTTTTGCAACGGCTTGCGACTCATGAATATGTCCATGCAACCCAAGCATGGGCTTGTATTTTTCAATGGCTTTACGAACAGAGACGCTGCCCGCGCCATGCAAAACAACCTGCCCGCCTTTTGTAATTTGCTCAGGCGGGTCCTTGCTCCAATCGAGCATGGGGCAGGTATCCAATGTTGAATCTTTGGGCGGGTCGTGAAAGTTGAATATCGCTTTGTGCATGTCGGGAACCAGCGCCGCCATTTTATCAATCATGGCGCCCAGTTCCTCCTCCGATGTCTCACGCGGGGTGTTCCACGGTGTGGGCGTGCTGATGCCAATGGATATCATGGTGTGGGTATCGTCAATGTTAACCATTTCATTCTCACAGGCAAAAAAGGACCGGGTTTGCTGCTCCTTCATCACGCTTAACACTTCCCATTCATCGTCGTTGCCGCCGGTGACAAAACACTTAATGCCCGTCCCATTCAGTCGCTCTTCCGCAAGGTTCACCCAATCCATCAGTTTTTTGCGGGCAAGTTCGTTAAACAGAGCGTTAACAGCCGCTTGGTCCGACTGCAAACTTTTAAACTCATCCTCTTCCATAATCTTGTAGTAGAAACCCAAAATATCCAGTTTTCCCAGCAGCCCTTTGAGTTCTTCTTCGGTGGTCACTTGCTCCACACGCCCCTGTACCGTAGCGCGGTAATGCCCGTTCGATTCTTTAATTATTGGAATCATCAACTTGCCTTGAATGTCCCCTCCCATTACAATCACATTGACTTTGTAAAATTTTCCCGCATTAATAAATTTGCGAAATGTGCGTTCCGAGCCGTGCAGGTCGGTTGCAAAGAACAGGCGGGTTGGTTCTTTTTTGGGTTTCTTTGAAAAGAAAAAAGACATGGGGACTCCTATCTGGCGGGTATGATACAAAATACGCGGCGCATTTACATGGCGTTTATACGCTTGACGCCTTGTCGGCAATTAATGTATCCACCCCGCGGGCGGACAATTCCTCGATTGCCGACGCGCCAAGATGACCATCGGTCACCAGTTTGTTTATTTCATCTATTGAAGCAACTTGAAAATTGGAAACCACTCCCCACTTGCTATGGTCTGCAACGACAATCACCTGCCCTTTGGTGCGCTCAATCATCCGCCGGACAACTTCCGCTTCCGCATTTGAGGGAACGGTGCAGCCATGTTTGAGACTTATACCATCCACTCCGAGGATAACTTTGTTGGCATAGACTTGATTGATGTTATCCACGGCAAACCGCCCCGCAAGAGAATTGGAGCGCGGCTGAAATTCGCCGCCAAGCAGGTAGTAATGAAACCCCGGTTCGCCAAGTTCCATCGCCGCGTTCACATTATTTGTAAAAACCGTAATTTGGGAATTACCGGGAATATGACGCAGTACCTGAGTAGCTGTCGTGCCGCTGTTGACAAAAACAATATCGCCCGGTTCTATTAATGACGCCGCCATCTCGCCAATCCGCCGCTTTTCTTCAGGATGATGCTGCGCGCGCTGTTGATATTCCTGCTCAAATATCATCCGCTGGCTAAGAATTGCCCCCCCGCGCGTTCGTTCCAATACGCCTTTCTGTTCGAGCCATTCAAGGTCGCGGCGCACTGTCGCCTCGGATGTATCCAACAAATCCATCAGGTCGGATGTTCGCGCAATTTGATGAATTGCAAGATATTCCTGAATTTTTTCCTGTCTCTGGGCTGGGATAAGGGATTTGCTCATGCTGAAAGAAATTGAACGATTTTGATGTGTGATTATACAAGAATGTGATGAAATTTGCAAGTTTTTGATTTTTTCATTATAATATCGGATAATTTCCAGCAATTCAAGCAAGCATCCACAGGAGAAAATACTGATGTCGAATAGTTCCATCGGAATTGGCGAACAGAGTCGCTCCGAACGCGAGAAGTTTGAAAATGAACTAAAAACCATTCTAAAAGCAAGCGAAAATGCAGGCATCATTATGCGGGTCATCGGTTCGCTGGCGTTTCAAATGCACTGCCCCCAATTTGGATACTTGCAAGCGGCAATGGGACGCGCATACACCGATATAGATTTTGGCGCATACAGCAGGCAAAGCAAACAAATTGCCGAAATGATGACCGGGCTGGGGTACGTTGAAAACCGCGAAGTCTTCATTGCGTCGGAAGGGGAACGCGCGATATTTGACAAACCGGGAACAGGGCTGCATGTGGATGTCTTTTACGAAAAACTCGACTTCTGTCACACAATCTACTGGAAAGACCGTCTTGAAGTTGACTCCCCCACCATTCCGCTAACAGAATTACTGCTCGAAAAAATGCAGATTGTCCAAATCAACGAAAAAGACATCATTGATACAATTATGCTGTTGTTGGAACACCCTCTCGGCGACACGGATACGGAAACCATCAACATCAAACTCGCCGCGCAACTATGCGCCAATGAATGGGGATTGTGGCGCACAACCACCATGAATCTCAACAAAGTTAAACAACTCGCAGGGCATTACACACAATTGACTTCGGAGCAACAATCAAAAGTAAAGTCACAAGTGGACGCGATACTTGCCCGGCTGGAAAGCGAACCCAAGCCTCTTGCTTGGAAGATACGCAACCGCGTGGGCGACCGCGTCAAGTGGTACAAAGACGTGGATGAAGTTTAAGGAGACCTTACATGACCAAACTCGTAAAAGACTTAATGCATCGCGGGCTGCTCACCTGCAAACCGGACGCAACGCTTGGGCAAGTTGCCACGCTGCTGCATCAACATCATGTTCATGCGCTGGCAGTCACCGACCGCGACGGGCGCGTTGGAGGCATCATCAGCGACTTTGATTTGCTGGCAGGCGAATGGCTCTCCTCCGACCCGGAAAGTCTGGATACAATGCGAAAGCTGACCGCGTGGGATTTAATGTCCCACCCTGTCGATTCCATCGAAGCCGAAGCGCCCCTGCGCGAAGCCCTGCTTCTTTTCTCAAAGGAAAGCGTCAGCCGCCTGCTGGTGACCGATAAAGGCAAACCGGCGGGCATTCTTTCGCTTTCAGATTTGGTTGCCAACATCGCAAACATGGAGCGCATCAAACGCGATACGGTGGGCGACGTGATGTCAGATGCAATTTTGGTCTGCCGCGGAAAAACGCCCGTCACCTCCGCCGCGCGCGCCATGACTTCCGCCGGATGGCGGTCCGTGCTGGTGGTGGACGCGAAAGGCAAAGTACTCGGCGTGGTCAG
>DAOTZP010000112.1:0-15636 GCA_034434265.1 Anaerolineales bacterium
CCGCCTGTTGGCAAAAAGAACTGCCGCCTGTCAACATGGGGGGGGCATGCTGAATCAAACGGCAGTTGTTGACACCAAAATACCAGTAAAAGGGAGGGCAGGTGTCTATGTTTAAAATATACACCAAGCATTGGCTGGCTTGATTAAAATAAAATTAGAATTTGGATATTATTTATCTGCTTTTCCTTTGCTGAACTCTCGCAGCCATTCTTCCACTTCGCTTGTGGAAAGTGTTGGCTCGTCTTTTTCCTTGCCAAAGTTTACCCGCGCCGCTTTTCTCATCTCTTTTACAAATTCTTCGCAAGAAAGATACCCCGCGCGGTGAACCCGCGCCGCGCTTTGCACCGCATGGTCGGAAGAAACCACCACCCAATTTTTTGCTTCCTTTCCCATCTTTTCCAAACGGGCGCGGATGGCGGCATCCGCACTTTGCCCAGCCTTTACAAAATGCGCCGTTACCGTGCCGAGATTGCGCGTCCCCGCCTGACCGACCGGCGCGCCGTCGAAATACACTTCCACTGTTTGGCGGCTTAAGCGCGCAAACTCTTTCAGCATATTCACCAGTTGCAATTCATCATCCATTGAATCCAGCCGCAGCCCCGCTTTGGGAATTAAGTTATGCCCGTCAATTAAATATCTCATTCCGCCTCCCGTGTTATCCATTTTATTGCCCCTTTTGCCGCCCATCTTCCACTTGCAAAACAGGCGGTGAGCAAATACCCGCCTGTTGGCGCTTCCCAATCCAGCATTTCGCCCGCGCAAAACACGCCGGGGAGTTGCTTTAACATTAAATTTTCATCGAGCGATTCAAACGTCACGCCGCCCGCGCTGCTGATGGCTTCATCCAACGGGCGCGGACGAAGCAGCGGAACGGGCAGGCTCTTAATGAAGTCGGCGAGTTTTTCCACATCCGCAAAAATTTCCTTCGGGGCAAATTCATGCAGCAAGGCGGTCTTTACGCCCCGCAAGCCGAGCGTCTTTTCCAAATGACTTGCCATCGTCCGCGAGCCGCGCGGTTTGGATAATTTTTCAATCACTTGTTCTTTCGTTCTGCCGGGAAGCAGGTCAAGCGAAATAACAACTTGTCCGCTGACTTCCATTTCGTCTCGAATCAACGCCGACGCCGCATAAATCAAGCTTCCTTCCACGCCGTCTTGGGTGAGGATGAACTCGCCCTGCTGGTGAAAGTCTTTGAACGACAAAGACACCGATTTCAACGGCGCGCCGTCAAATTTGGCGCGGATGTGTTCGCTCCAATTCACGTCGAACCCGCAGTTGGCGGGGCGCAGCGGCGCGACCTCCACGCCAAACGATTCGAGGATGGGAATCCATTTGCCATTCGAGCCAAGCCGCGCCCAACTTCCGCCGCCCAATGCAAGGATGACCGCATCCGCTGAAATAATTTTTTTGCCTTCGGGCGTTTCAAATTTCACCGCGCCGCTTTCAAACCCAATCCACTTGTGACGAAGAAAAAACGCTACGCCCAGATTTTCCAGCCGTTTCAACCATGCGCGCAGCAGCGGGCTGGCTTTCATCTCTTTGGGGAAGACGCGCCCCGAAGTGCCGATAAAGGTCTCCACGCCGAGTTCGTTTGCCCATGCGCGCAAATCTTCGGGGGAAAATTCGCCCAGCCATGTTTGCACAAACTTGCCCTTTGCCCCATACCGCGTGATGAATGTATCAAGTGGCTCGGCGTGAGTCAGGTTCAATCCGCTTTTGCCCGCCATTAAAAATTTTCTTCCAAGCGAAGGCATGGCGTCATACACATTCACTTGCGCGCCGCGCTGCGCCGATACTTCCGCCGCCATTAAGCCCGCGGGACCTCCGCCGATGATGGCAATTGTTTTCTTCATGAAAAGGATTATACACGCCGAAATTTTATATTGACCCGCGTTAAATTTGACCTTACAATGCGGCTCATGGTTGTTAAGTTTGCGGGGTTTTTCCGCCCCGACCACGACCCTCCGCTGTAACGCAGCGCGTATTTTAAGCGCCGTTTGCTCGGCGCATGTTGCGTTACTTTATTTTAATTTTTTTGGAGGAAACCATGCCCACCCCTATTATTTCCAAACGCGCAGACATTTATAAAGACGTTCCCGATGAAAAGTGGAACGACTGGCGCTGGCAGCTCAGCCATCGTTTGAACACTGTGGAAGAAATTGAAAAAGTCATTCCGCTCACCGAGTCGGAACGCAAGGCATTGCAGACGCAAGGCATCTTTCGCGTGGATGTGACGCCTTACTTTATTTCATTGATTGACCCCGACGACCCCAACGACCCGACCCGGCTGCAAATTATTCCGCGCGCGGAGGAATTGAACGCGTTTACCGCCATGATGGAAGACTCGCTCGCCGAAGACCGGCATTCCCCCGTCCCCGGCTTGGTTCACCGCTACCCCGATAGAGTCTTGATGCTGGTAACCACGCAATGCGCTTCGTACTGCCGTTACTGCACGCGCTCGCGCATCGTCGGCGACCCGGGACAAACCTTCAACCGTCAGGAATTTGAGATGCAAATTGAATATCTCAAACGCACGCCGCAGGTGCGCGATGTGCTGCTTTCCGGCGGCGACCCGCTGGTGCTTGCGCCCAAAGTGTTGGAAGAACTGCTCACCCGCCTGCGCGAAATTCCGCACATTGAAATCATCCGCATTGGCTCGCGCGTGCCGGTCTTTATGCCCATGCGCGTTACGCAGGAATTGTGCGACCTGCTTTCCAGATTCCACCCGTTGTGGATGAATATTCACGTCAATCATCCCAACGAAATTACAAAAGAACTGGCGGAGGCGGCGGACCGCCTGACCCGCGCAGGAATTCCGCTTGGCAATCAATCTGTTTTGCTGGCGGGCGTGAACGACTGCGTTCACATTCAGCGCGAGCTGGTTCAAAAACTCACGCGCATCCGCGTGCGCCCGTATTACCTCTATCAATGCGATTTGGTGGAAGGCGCAGGGCATTTCCGCACGCCAGTTGGCAAGGGCATTGAAATCATCGAAGGGCTGCGCGGACATACCTCCGGTTACGCCGTTCCGCAATATATTGTTGATGCGCCCGGCGGCGGCGGAAAAATTCCCGTTATGCCCAATTACTTGTTGAGCATGTCCGACCATAAGGTCATTGTCCGCAACTATGAAGGCTACATCACCACTTACGAAGAGCCTCAAACATACACCTCCCATGACCCGAAGACGTGCAAGTTCTGTCAGAACAAGCGCCCCGAGCCCGGACAGACGGGCTTGACCGGCTTGCTGGATGGCGAGGAAATGTTCATCAAGCCGCAGGGCTTCGACGAACTGCACGAGCGCGGCGGCATTCAGCATCGCTTGAAAGACGAAAGCAAGTGGAAGCCGCTCGGCATTGGCTCCGGCGAAGAAGCGTAAAAGAAGCATGGCAGAAACATCAGTGACAGTCACCTTAACGGTGACTGTCACTCTTTTGCTGGTAACGGTAACGCAAATCTTTGATTTGGCGCTGCATTTTGGTGGCAACTGTAACGCAAATCTTTGGTTTGGCTCGCAAGTCGGAGACTTGCGTTACATTTTTACTGGAAACTGCCCGCGCGAAATTTTTCATAAAAACGGGTAAAATTTACTCAAACGCATTTCCCTTTGCGGCGTGCGTTTCGCTTTTATCTTGCAAAGTAATTCAAGGAGATGTTATGTTGAACTTAAAGAAAGTCATTCTGGTCGCGTCTGTTCTCTCGCTGGCGTTGAGCGCGTGCATTTCCGCAGCCGCGCAGCAGCAGCCCGAACAGCCAGCCGCCCAGCAGCAAAGCGCGCCCGCGCAGGATATTCAAGCGCAAATTGAAACCTATGTGGCGCAAACGGTGGAGGCGCAAAACCAAATTGCGACTTCTGTCGCGCAAACCCTCGAAGCGCAGGCTTCCCCCACGCCCGAAGCCACCTTTACCCCGCTGGTCATTCCGACTTTTACGCCGGTTGTGGTGAATACGCCCACCAGCCGCCCGCGCACCGGCGGATATGTGAAACCCGAATACGCATGCGATATTATCAACCGCCGCCCGTTTGATAATTCGCAATTTAATCGCGGCGCGGATTTTGACATCAAATGGACGATTGTCAACACCGGCACAAAAACCTGGCCCCCCGGCGTGGACGTTCATTATTACAGCGGACCAATCATGTCCACCATCACCTTTGCTGAAATACCCTATGAAATGAAACCCGGCGCAAAGTTTGAATTGTGGATGGATGCCAGCGCGCCCACCGAAAAGGGCTTTCATGTGATGACCTGGGTTGTGCAGGGACAATACTGCTTCCCGTACACCGCCATTATCGTCAAGTAAGGAAACAAAATGGACAGCAGGCGGAAAAGAAAAATTTTTTTTCTGATGATGGCTGCGCTTACGCTTGCCTGCGCGCCGTTTTTGCCGTCTGCTGCCCCCCCTGCGCCCGTTGCAACCTTTGATGCGGGCGCACTGCAAGCCGCCATTGTGGAAACCGCAAACGCAGCATGGACGGCGACTCAGGCGGCTATCACTCCTTCTTCCACACCCACAAAAACGCTTACGCCCACACCCTCAAAAACGGCTACGCTTTCCCCCACGCCTACAAAGACCTTTTTCTTTCGCGTTCCTTCCCCCACTCCCTCCCGCACGGCTACGCCGTCTCCGGGTCCCAAACCCACCAACACCCGAAATCCTTCCAGCGGAGGAGGTGGAGGCGGCGGCGGGGGGGGCGGGGGCGGCGGCGGATATAATCCTTATGACTATATGTGCCAGTTGGTTTCACAAACGCCAAAAAATTACACCTCCTTTAATAAAAACCAATCGTTTCAGGTAAAGTGGAAAGTGAAAAACATTGGCGAAGCCGCTTGGGACCATGGCAGCATTGACTTGTTGTACGCGCTTGGAACGCCGATGCACTTTCAGGCGCGATACGATTTGAACGTGGATGTGCCGATTGGCGGCGTTACAGAATTCAAAGTGAAAATGAAGGCGCCTTCCAAACCCGGGCAATATACCACCCACTGGAGGTTAACACGCGGTAAAACCAATTTTTGCCCGTTGACGCTCTTGATTTTAGTAAAATAAAACACACAAAAATATGCAACGCGCTTTTTCTTTGAAGGTTTTGTTTTTATGTATCACAGCGGGATTTGCGCTTGCCTGCGCGCCTGCTTTTGCGCCCGCTTTTACCCCCGTCCCCACGTTTGATGTTAACTCTGTCGGCACCGCCATTGTGGAAACGGCAAACGCGGCAGCCACACAGACGCAGTTTTTCATCACCCCAACCGCCACGCCCACCTTTACGCTCACGCCGACAAAAACCCCAACCGAGACCATCACGCCTTCGCCGACGTTTATTTTCATCCTCAATTCGCCCACACCCAGCGCCACGCCGCTGCCTGCCGGGTCAACCCGCAACACGCCCTACGCCTGCGAGCTGGTTTCCCAAACCCCTGAAGATAACAGTATTATGCTGCGCGGCGCGCCTTTTTCCATGTCCTGGGTCATTCGCAACGTAGGCACAACCAATTGGGTGAACGGCTCGATTGATTATTTATACAAAAGCGGAGATAAACTTCACCTGCAAGCCGCGTATGACTTAAGGCAGGATGTTTCGATGAAAGGCGTGGTGGAAATCAAAGTCGGCATGGCTGCGCCGAACGAACCCGGCACCTATCAAACCACATGGACTCTGCGGGCGGGCAAGCGCGAGTTTTGCCGTCTGACGCTCACCATTCGTGTAAATTGATTGATTCAAATAAAAAAAAAGCCCTCGACTTTCGGGGGCTTTTTTGTTTTATTTTTTATGAAGCTGGCGGCAACGGCTCGTTTGGCAGCGCGCTTACTTCGGGTTTCTTGCGGAGCATGAAGAAGCCCACCGCAATCGGAATCAGAATCATGATGAACGACAGGCAGAGGAAAACGTACCCAAAGGCGGGCGGCATGGCTTCCGTAGTATCGCCAAGCGTGTAGGTGCCGTTCCCGGTCAGCGCGCCAATGCCCATGAGGCAGGTGAACAGGCTGCAGCAACCGCACAGCAGGGCGGTCACAACGGTGACGATAATTCCGGTGGTCTTCTTGTCCATAATTTTCTCCTTGAATTAAATTTGAATTCAGTATACAACTTATAAAAAAGGGATGTAAGCGCGCTTGCATCCCAATTTCATTATCCGCGCAGTTTTGCGCCGACTTCGCGTTCCAGGCGTTTGACAATCTTGTTGCGAATCGCCGCCGCGTCCTTGTCCGTCATCGTCGTTTCGGATTGATAGGTCAGGCTGTAGGCGAGCGACTTTTTGCCCGCGCCGATTTTCTCGTCCCGATATACGTCGAACAGGCGGACTTGCGCGAGGGTCTTGCCGCCGGTTTGGCGAATCAGCGCCTCCACTTTTGCCGCCGGGACGGCTTCGTCCACGATGAGCGCGATGTCTTCGTAGATGGGCGGAGTCTCCGGCACGGGTTGGATTCCCAGCGCGGGAGTCAGCGCGCGCAGCCGCTCCAGGTCAAACTCCGCGACGAGGACGGGCGCGGGTCCGAACTCGAACTTTTCCTTCGTCAGCGGATGCAGCTCGCCGAAAACGCCGACGACGACTTCGCCGACCGCCGCTTGCGCCGCTTTGCCCGGATGCAGGTAGGGAACGGAATCAATCGGGGCGTAGGAAACGTTCGGGAGGCGCAGCCCATCGAACATCAGCTCGACGCGCCCCTTCAAGTCGAAGAAATCATACGCGGAGGAATCTTTCGCGTCCCACGCGGATTCCAGCCGCCTGCCGCTCATTGCGATGGCGAGCTTGCGCGGCTCGTTGGGCAGCTCGTTGCCGTTTGGCTCGAACACCGCGCCAATTTCAAACAGGGCGAGCGATTCGGCTTTGGCGTTTTTCTCGGCGACTTCCAGCACGGCGGTTAAGAGACTCTTTCGCAAGACGCTGCGCTCGGGCGCGACGGGATTCGCTATGTGAACATAATCTGTAGGGACAAGTCTGAGACTTGTCCCTACCAGACTTGTCCCTTCCAGCCGGGCTTCGCGTTCGGGCGAGGTCATGCGGTAGGTGACCACTTCCTGCAAGCCGATGGCGACGAGCAAGTCGCGCAGGCGTTCTTCCCATTCAAAGGCGGGGTTGCCCTTTTGCGGCGGCAGCGCGTCCGCCATGGAAGTCGTCGGGATGTTTTCGTAGCCGTACAACCGCGCCACTTCTTCCAGCACGTCCGCTTGACCTATGACTCCTTCGCCGACGTCCATGCGGTATGCAGGAGTAGTAATTAGTAATTGGTGATTGGAGATTTCGCATTTGAATTCCACGCGCGAGAGCAGTTCAGCCATTTGTTCGAGAGTCAGGTCAATGCCGAGCAAACGCTTCGCGTCCTGCGCGGTCAGCGAGACGACCGGCTCTTTGGGCTTGAGCGGATAATTATCCGCGAGCCCGGGCGCGACTTTTCCGCCGCTCCACCGCGCCATGTAATGCAAGCCGAGCTTCACGCCCTTATCCGCCTTGTCGGGATGCACGCCGCGCGAGAAGCGGAAGGACGCCTCGGAGGGAAGGTTATGCTGCTTTGCCGTGCGGCGGATGTTGATGAAGTTCCACGCCGCGCCTTCGAGCAGGATGTTTTTGGTCGTTTCGGTCACTTCGGATTCCGCGCCGCCCATCACGCCCGCCAGCGAAAGCGAGCCTTGCTCGTCGCACACCAGCACGTTATCGGCGGACAGAGTCCGCTCCATGCCGTCCAGCGTTTTGAGTTTTTCGCCTTCGGCGGCGGTGCGGGTGATGATTTTGATTTTCTTATCTCCGGCGCGTTTCTTCAGCACGTCATAATCAAACGCGTGCAGCGGCTCGCCCAGTTCGAGCATGGCGTAATTGGTCGCGTCCACGATGTTGTTGATGGGGCGCACGCCCGCCAGCCGCAGCCTGCGCTGAATTTGATACGGGCTGGGTTTAATCTCCACGTCGCGGATGAGCCCCGCGACAAAGCGGGGATTCAATTTGGGGTTGGTAATTTCAATCTCCACAAGTTCGCCTACGGGCGAACCGTAACTTGTAACTTGTAACTTGTCGTCAGCCGCCTTCATCTTTCGACCTAATAACGCCGCCAGCTCGCGCGCCACGCCTATCACGCTCGCCGCGTGTCCCATGTTCGGGAGGATGGAAATATCCAGCACGGCATCGCCCATGTAATCGGCAAGCGGCATTCCAACGGGCGCGTCGTCGTCCAGCAGGATGATGCCCTCGTGTTCTTCGGAGATTCCGAGCTCCTTTTCCGAGCAGACCATCGAGTACGAGTCCACGCCGCGAATTTTGGCGCGTTTGAGTTTGGTCAGGACCAAGCCGTCGGCGTGACCGTCGTAAATCTCCGCGCCTTCTTTGGCGTAGGCGACCTTAATCGGCTTGGGCAGTTTGCCCGTCCCTTTCAAGTGAAAGATGTTGGGCGCGCCGGTGAGGACGACCTGCTCTTGCTGCCCGTCGAACAAATCCAGCAGGGTGAGTTTGTCGGCGTTGGGGTGCGGCTTCACCTCGCGGATTTCCGCCACGACGACTTTTTCCCTGTCCCACCCGATGCCGCTCGTCTTGAACTCGTGCTTCTCGCCGTCTTTGTGAACCGGCATGGGCAGCCCCGCGTAGCGGATTTCATCCACTTCGAGACCGGCGAGCGTTAATTTGCGGGCTATATCTTCGACAGATAAGCCGTCTAAATCAATGAATTCTTTTAACCATGATAAGGGTAGTTTCATAGTTTCTCCAGATAGTAGAGGAGTAGAGGAGTAGAGGATTAGAAGATTAGAAGATTAGAGGACTAGAAGATTAGAAGATTAGAGGATTAGAGGATTAGAGGATTGGAGGATTGGAGGATTGGAGGATTGGAAGATTAGAGGGCGGGGGCGTCGGGCAATTCGACATCGTAGGGTTCGGCGTCTTCGCGGATTTTGCGGTCTGCGCCGGGTTCGTTTTCACCTTGTTTGCTTTTCTTCAAGAATGCGACGTAACCATTCAACATCTTTTCAATTTCTTCGCCTTCGCTTTCCAATTCTTTGTAAAGCGCTTCGGGGATGAAATCAACCTCAAAGCAAAAGAGCAAATGACTGAGCGTTTCATCCAAAGAGCCGCGCGCGTTCAAACAAAAGCGCACATTATCCTGATAGTAAAAACGCCCGTGACCTTCCGCAATGTTGGCGGAAATGCTGGTGGAAGAGCGGCGAATCTGTTGATTTAAGTTCCATTTCTCTTCGGGCGGCAGCAAAGGCAAAACCTGCTTGTAAATCTTCACGCCATAATCCTTCGCCCGTACCCAAACCTGCAACTTCTTCAAACTTTGAATGCTCATCTCAACTCTTTCTATTCTCCATTCATCTATTCTCTACTCTCCAACCTAAAACTGTTCCAAAAACCGCGCATCGTTCCCCCAGAAATAACGAATGTCGTTAATTCTGTTCCGCAGCATCAGCTGGCGTTCCGGTCCCATGCCAAAGGCGAAGCCCGTGTAACGCTTGGGGTCGTAGCCGCCGTTTTGCAGCACGACGGGATGCACCATGCCGCAGCCGAGAATCTCCAGCCAGCCGGAATTTTTACACACGCCGCAGCCCTTTCCGCCGCAGACGAAGCACTCCACGTCCACCTCGGCGGAAGGCTCGGTGAAGGGGAAGTACGAAGCGCGGAAGCGAATGCGCGCCTCCTGCCCGAACATGCGGCGCGAAAAATCCGCCAGCGTGCCTTTCAAGTCGGCAAACGTGATTCCCTCGCCGACGGCAAGCCCCTCCACCTGATTAAATTGAATCTCGGAGCGCGCGGTAATCTGCTCGTTGCGGAAGCACATGCCCGGCAGCGCAATGCGAATGGGCGGCGGATTCTGCGGGTTCGTCGCGGACGCTTCGCGCATGGCGCGGATTTGCCCCGGCGAAGTATGAGTGCGCATCAGCAGCGGATTCTCCCCGCGTCCCTCCGTCTTCACATACAACGAATCCTGCATTTCGCGGGCGGGATGGTCGGGCGGAAAATTCAACAGCTGGAAGTTCATCTCGTCGGTTTCCACCTCGCGCGAGGTATAAACCTGAAAGCCCATCTCCGCCAGAATGGCGAGGACGCGGCGCAACTGCTGGGTGGAGGGATGCAGCCGCCCGATTTTGATTCTGCGCCCCGGCAGGGTCACGTCCAACTTTTCTTCCGCGAGCGACTTCGCCAGCGCGGCTTGCTTCAACGCGGCGGACTTTTCCTCCAGCGCGGATTCCAACCGCGCCTTGACGCGGTTCGCGGCTTGCCCGACGGCGGGGCGCTCCTCCTTGTCGAGCTTGCCCAAGCCCGAAAAGATTCCCATCAGCGGCGAGCTGCGTCCCAGCTGCGCCACGCGCCACGCTTCCAACGCGGCGGCGTCGTTCACGGTTTGCAAAGATTCCAGCGCGGTTTGTTCTATCTTGTTTAATTCGTCCAACATAAAGCCTCCGTGTGGTAATTGGTGATTGGTAATTGGAGATTGGTAATTGGTGATTGAATACAACGTAAACAAAGTCTTTGAAAGTTTCTTCCTTGAAGATTGTCATTTCGAGCGAAAGCGACATTGTACCCGCAGGGTAGAAATCTTTACGATTGTCTCAAAGACCCTTCGCTGCGCTCAGGGTGATACTTCACGGAGAATGAAAAACTTATTTTACAGAGTACTGAACCCAATCTCCAATCTCCAATCTCTAATCTCTTTAACAAAAAATCCTCCCGCCCGCAATGGGACGGGAGGGAGTTCCCGCGGTACCACCCAAATTCATCGCATGATGCGCTTTCCGCCGACCAACATCGGCTTCCCAGATAACGCCGGGATTGCGGCTCAGACTACTTGCGGCGCAAATGAATTTTACGCCGCGTTCCCCTGAGCGGCTCAAGAGGGAACTTCAACGGGTTTCGGTCGGGCGCAATTTCACCGCTTGCCTTGCGCTTCTCTGTCGGCTTCCGCCGGTTTACTTTCCTCTGTCGCAGCCTTTTTTGTCGAATTGGCTCGCCTGTTGCGCTGAATTATCCGCAAAAATCGGCGGATGTCAAGGTGAAAAAATTTGTGACATTCATCATGCAAGAATATTTGCAAAGGGGGCTATGATTGAAACATGGATACGTTTACCCACGACAAAATCATTAACGAAGTTTTGCATCACATACAAACCGACCCGCATCGAAGAGCCACCGGACTTTCAGATTTCATTCTCGGCGCGCAGGATGGCTTGGTGAACGTGCTGGGCGTAGTATTGGGCATTGCCGCCGCCACCAGCGACGCGCGCGTGGTTTTGGTTGCCGGGCTTGCCACCACGTTTGCCGAATCCATTTCGATGGGCGCGGTGGCGTTTACCACCACGCTTGCCGATGCCGATTTGTATCAAAGCGAGCAGGAACGCGAATACCGCCATATCAATGAAGCACCGCTGTTGGAGACAAAGGAAATCCGCGATATTTATGCGGGCAAGGGCTTTAAGGGCGAATTGCTCGAAAAAATTGTGGAGACGATTACAGCCAACCCGGATGTTTGGGTGGCGGTGATGATGGCGGAGGAGCACCAGCTCTCCCCTGTGGATAGAAAATCCGCGTTTCGCGCCGCGTGGATTGTGGGACTTTCCGCCATTGTCGGCTCGCTTGTGCCAATTGCGCCGTTCCTCTTCCTGCCCGTTTCCACAAGCATGTGGGTTTCAATTCTGGTCACCGCTTTGGTGTTGTTTGGCATTGGCGCGTACAAGGCGCGGGTGACGGTTGGCAAACCGATGAAAAGCGGAGTTGAGATGATGTTCATTGGCATCATCAGCGCGCTGGCGGGGTATTTAGTCGGTGTGCTTCTCAAGGCGCCTGTCGTTCCGTGACGGCTTTGCAAAATACAGGTTGGCAAGGCTGCCCAAAAACAAAACAAACAATGCCGAAACAATCGTTTCCGCTATCCAGCCGACGACGGGCAAAAAAGTAAGCAGTTCCAGCGCGGCATCTTTCAAAATGGTGGACAAGCTGTAAAGTCCAACCGCCGAATAGCCGATTTCCTTTAAGCCAAGTTGATATTCATGCTTTTTGGAAAGGTGAACCAGCATGTAAATTTCCAGACCGGTAAGCAGCAGCGAAGCGCCGGGAATTGGCGCGGTGACCGCCGAAATGAGCGCAGCAATGCAGGTGTAAATCAAAACCAATTTGTGGTGATTTTCCATCTCTCCATCTCCATCAAAAAAGACTTGAAGCATTATAACTTCAAGCCTTTTTCTTTCATTCCTGCAATCTTTCCCATTCGCTTAATTTTTCGTCCATCTCCTTTTGCACGGCTTCATATTCCATGCCGAGTTTTGCCACTTCGCCCGCGTCCGCCGGTGGATTTTCAAGCCGCGCGCCCAGCTCCGCCAGTTTTTTTTCCAACTCCGCAATTTTGTTTTCCGTCTCTTGAATTTGCGCGATTCTTTTTCTTTCCTCTTTTGTCTTTGCATTGGATGCGGAACGCGAACCCTGCTTCGAGTTGGGGTTTGCCGCCTTTTCCTGCTGCGCCGCCAGCCTTGCCGCTTCTTTTTCGCGTTCTTCCCTCATCTGCGAATATGTGCCGTTGAAAGCGGTCAAACGCGCGCACTCGGAATCAATCTCCCAAATTTGGGTTGCCACCGCGTCCACCAAATAACGGTCATGGGTGATTAATAAAATCGTGCCTTGATAATCTTCCAGCACCGATTCCAACACCTCCTGCGAGGGAATATCAAGATGGTTGGTCGGCTCGTCCAGCAGCAGCAGGTTGGTATCTTGCAGGGCAAGTTTTGCCAGCGCGAGTCGTCCGCGCTCGCCGCCGGAAAGCATATCCACTTTTTTATACACATCATCGCCGCTGAACAAATATTTTCCCAAATAATCGCGGATTTGACCGGGAAGCCAGTGCGGCACAACTGAGTCAATTTCCTGTAATACAGTGCGGTTTGGGTCGAGACCTTCGTGCGCCTGCGCGAAGTACCCAATATTCAGGCTTGCGCCCAGCAGCGCTTCTCCATCCAGCGGCGGAATTTGACCAAGAATGGTTTTGAGGAAGGTGGTTTTGCCCGCGCCGTTGGGACCAATTAACGCGGCGCAATCCTGCCTGCGCAGCTCAATATCCGGCGCGGAGAATAAAAATTTTTCGGGCGTGTTTTCATCGGCGCGATAACCGACTTTGAGATTCCTGGTGCGTATCACAAGGTCGCCGGAGCGCTGCTGCGAGCCAAGCCGCAAATGCAGGTTGGGTAAAATCCGCACGGGCGGGCGCAGGGCGCGCACGCGGCGTTCGGCTTCCTCCACGCCGAAATAGGATGTTGTGATATTTACTTCTTCCGCAGTTTCGCTCCACTTTTGATTCAGCGCCGCTTCAAACCCAATTTGTTCAATGGCTTGCACCAAACGCGAAAGGCGTTTTAACTTTCCCTTTGCTTGCAGCGTGTTTTGCCCGGAAATATTTTTCTTGATGTATTCCACCTCTTTGAGCAGTTTTTCTTTTTCGCGTTCAAAAATTTCCTGCCGCCGCTGGATTCGCTCCTCGCGTTGTTTTAAGTACGCGGTGTAATTGCCGTGATACAACTCAAACGCGCCGGGCTGCAATTCCAAAATGATGTTGGCGGCTTTGTCCAGAAAATAACGGTCGTGGCTGACGATGACCGCCGCGCCTTCCCACTGACTTAAATAGCCTTCCAGCCATTCCACGGCGCGGATGTCGAGATGGTTGGTTGGCTCATCCAGCAGAAGAATGTCGGGGTCGGAGAGCAGCAGACGGGCAAGAAAAGCGCGCGTGCGCTGTCCGCCGGAGAGATGGTCAAGCGAAAGGGCGTAATCTTCTTCGTCAAATCCCAGCCCGGTTAATACCTGTTTGATGCGCGTGATGTAGGCGTATCCGCCGCGCAGTTCAAACTCGTGCTGTAATTTGCCGTATTGCTCCAACACATCGGGATTGACCGCCATTTGCTCTTCGAGCTGGTGAAGGCGCTGCTGCTGGCTGATTAAATCCGCGAACACGGAATGACACGCATCCCAAAGCGTGCCTTGCATTTGAAAATCGGCTTCCTGCGAAAGATAGCCAATGCGAAGTCCGCGCGCGCGGGTGATGCTGCCGGAGGAGGCTTCATCTTCGCCGACGAGGATTCGTAGCAGGGTGGTTTTGCCCGCGCCATTCGGACCGACAAGACCGATGCGCGCGCCGCGCTCGACGGAAAACGTCAGGTTGGAAAATAAATCGAACGCGCCGAACGATTTGGCAAGGGAAGAGACGGTGAGAAGGGACATGATACAAACCGAAAAATTGGGAATCAACGAGTCAGTTGAAGATTGTACCCGATTCTGCAATCTGCCTGCTTTGCTTTCATCTGTGAAGCGTCAAAATAAAGCGCAGTTCAAGCCTTTGAATTCAACCCCCTGCGCTGCCGCATTGTCCCGTTTTTGTAATGCTTGCGCGCTTGTGCGCGGGGAGGACAAATGATATATTGCAGGCAAGAAATATCCAATTTGGAGGCGACATGAAAACATTTTTCGCAAAACTGGCTCAGTGGGTCGGCGCGATTTTGCTCATCCTCATTCTGGCGTTGGGCGGTTTTCTGTGGCTGGGGAACTATCACCCCGCGCGGGTTGAAACGATGCAGGTGAGTTGCCCCGCGTCGTCTCCAAAGTTGGAAGCGGGGCAGACGCTTAAAGTCCTGACGTGGAACGCGCAAACCATGTCGGGCAAGAACTACGTCTTTTGGAGCGACCTGCCCAACAACGACGGTCCCGACGAGAAGCCCTCGCCCGAAGATGTCACTGCGACGTTTGAAGAAACCGTGCGCGTGGTGAAAGACGAAGACCCCGACATTTTATTGATTCAAGAAATTGACGACGGCGCGGAACGCACCTACTACGAAGACCAGCTCGCCCGCTTGAGCGCCATGCTGCCCGAATATCCCTGCGTCACCTCCGCTTTCGATTGGAAGTCCGCCTATGTGCCGCACCCGCGCATTCACGGCAGCGTCGGCTGGAAGGTTGCCATCCTGTCCAAGTATCAAATCAGCGCGGCGGAGCGGATTCAACTTTCCACCGCCGACAAAGGGTTTCTTGAAAATCAATTCAAAATCAAACCCGCCATTCTCAAAGCCATGATGCCCATGACAAACGGCGGCGAATTTGCGGCGCTGACTTTGCATCTGGATTTATACGTCCCCGGCACGGACGCCAAAGACGTACAACTGGCGGAGATTGACCAGGTTTTGAAAGAACTGGACGCGGCGAACATCCCCTGGGTGTTGGGCGGCGACTTCAACCTGCTGCCCTATGACGACGCGGCGTACGCCCGCCTGCAGCCCGCCCAGCAAAAATATTACAACCCCAAGAGCGAGCTCAAATTTCTCACCGACCGGTACGCGGTCATCCCTACGCTGGAAGAAACCAACGGCGCGGATTTTGCAAACTGGCTGACGCGCTGGCCCAACGACCCTTCCATCCCCGGACCCGACCGCACGCTGGATTACTTCTTCCTGCCAAACAACATCAACATCGGCGCGCATTATGTGAGGATGGAGGATACCCTGCATATTTCGGACCATCTTCCGGTTGTGGTTGAATTTCAAATTCCATAAGCGTAACCCAAGTTGCTACCCTTGCTTAATTTTTACCGCAGAGGCGCGGAGGACACGGAGAAATTCATTAAGAACTCTGCTATCTCGGCGGCTCTGCGGTTCAAAACAAGCGAACTCGCTGCTCT
>DAOTZP010000113.1:0-5385 GCA_034434265.1 Anaerolineales bacterium
TCAGGCGAAAGCGTGGCAGAGGCGTGCGCAAGGGAAGTGTGGGAAGAGACCGGTCTGCGGGTGCGCGTAACGCGCTTGATTGGCGTGTACAGCAACCCCGACCAGCTTGTCATTTACCCCGACGGCAACAAAGTTTTTTTTGTTGTGTTGAGTTTTGAAGCCGAAATTACCGGCGGCGCGCTTTCTTTGAGCAATGAAACCACCGCTTACGGCTATTTTGCCTTGCACGAAATGGACTCCATGCCCATGCACGGTCAACACAAAGACAGAGTGCGGGATGCGCTGCTTGGCGGCGAAACGCTGATTAAGTAATGGCAAGTATCGCTGCGGGGGATATAATTCGCCCAACACTAAAACAACATTGGTTCATCATGTATTCCGTTAAGACTCAAATTTTTCAAGTTGACTCACAAAACCCGCAGCCGCAAACGATTGCACTGGCGGGCAAAATCATACGCGGCGGGGGGCTGGTTGCCTTCCCCACCGAAACGGTGTATGGGCTGGGCGCAAACGCGCTGGACCCCGAAGCAGTGGCGCGCATTTATGAAGTAAAAAAACGCCCCTCGCATGACCCGCTGATTGTGCATATTTGCTCCCTTTCACAGCTTGACCTTGTGGCAAACGGCGCGCCTCCGCTGGCAAAGCGCCTTGCCGAAACCTTCTTCCCCGGTCCGCTGACGATGGTGTTAAAGCGAAGCGCGCAAGTTGCGCCGAATGTTTCCGCCGGGCTGGAAACAGTTGCGGTGCGAATGCCTGCTCACAAAATTCCGCTCGCGTTGATTGAATCTTCGGGCGTGCCGATTGCCGCGCCAAGCGCCAACTTGTTCAGCCGCCCCAGCCCTACCTCCGCCCAGCATGTGCTGGACGATTTATCCGGTCATGTGGATGTAATTTTGGATGGCGGCTCATGCCCCATTGGACTTGAATCAACCGTGATTGATTTAACATCGGAAACCCCGGTAATTTTGCGCCCCGGCGGCGCGCCGATGGAACTCTTAATTCAGCATGTTCCCAACTTGCAATTGAGTCAACGTTACCTCGAAGCGCAGGACGGGCTTGCCATGCCCGCGCCCGGAATGCTTTCCAAGCACTATTCGCCTGCGGCAAAATTTTTGGTGCTAAAAGGCTCCTCCCAAAACGCCAGCCAGCGCGCGCGCGAAGCGGTTGCCGCGCTGATTTCGCTTGGCTATAAAATCGGGCTGATGCTGACCGATGAAGACGCGGACAATTTTTCCGGGCTGAATGCGCGCCTTGTAAAACTTGGCTCTGAAAACAATCTGGAAGAAATTGCGCGGAATTTATTTGCACAAATGCGCGCGCTTGAAAAAATGGACATTGACCTGATGCTCATGCGCGCCGTCAATCCGCAGGGAATTGGCTTTGCCATTTGGGACAGGCTGCTCCGCGCCTCCGAACAACAAGTGTATGATTTGGATGACCCGCAAGCGGTGGATTTACTGCTTGAATCCGTTAAGACTGCAAAGCCTTAATAACGGTTGTGTATAATCGGCGCATGTTTGAATTTCAAATCACATCCAAAAATGGACGCGCCCGCACGGGCGTTTTTTC
The DNA here is from genome assembly GCA_034434265.1 of Anaerolineales bacterium. Classification (GTDB taxonomy): domain Bacteria; phylum Chloroflexota; class Anaerolineae; order Anaerolineales; family Villigracilaceae; genus Villigracilis. Next base: position 1,570 of record DAOTZP010000113.1, read on the forward strand.
CACCCCGCATGGCGAACTTATCACGCCGGTCTTTGCGCCGGTTGGCACGCAAGCCACTGTTAAGACGCTCACCCCCGAACATCTCAAAAGCATCAATGCCTCGCTGGTGTTGAGCAATACCTATCATTTATACCTGCGCCCTGGTGATGAACTTGTCCGCGACATGGGCGGGCTGCACAACTTCATGCAGTGGCACAATCCCATGCTGACGGATTCCGGCGGCTTTCAGGTTTTCTCGCTGTCCGGCACGCGCAAAATTGACGATGACGGCGTGACCTTCAAGAGTCACATTGACGGCTCGACTCATCGCTTCACGCCGGAGAAATCCATTGCCATTCAAGAGAATCTCGGCGCGGATATCATCATGGCATTTGATGAATGTTCCGACCCCAATGACTTCGCTTATTCCAAGATTGCCATGCAGCGGACTCACCGCTGGGCGGAGCGTTCCCTCGCCGCCAAAACGCGCAGCGACCAAGCCCTGTTTGGAATCGTACAAGGTGGAGTGAATCCAACCCTCAGGGAAGAATCTGCGCGGTTTATTTCATCGCTTGGCACGCCCGGCATCGCCATCGGCGGACTCTCCGTTGGCGAGACAAAAACCGAAATGCACCAAACGCTTGACGTGGTGACGCCCATTCTGCCCGAAGACAAACCACGCTACTTGATGGGCGTCGGCACGCCGGAAGACATCATCAACGGCGTCATGCGCGGAATTGACATCTTCGATTGTGTGCTTCCCACAAGGCTTGCGCGTCATCATTCCGCCTTTGCGCCGGAAGGACGCCTTAACATGATGAACGCAGCATTCGCCCGTGATGAACGCCCAATAGATGAAACCTGCGACTGCTACGCCTGCACAACCTTCACCCGCGCCTACATCCGCCATTTGATTGTGGCAAAAGAATTGCTTGCAGGAACATTGCTTTCCATTCATAATCTCCGCGCGTTGATAAGATTAATGGAGGAAATAAGAGTGTATATTGCCGATGGAAGTTTTGAATCCCGCGCGCCGGAGTTGTTGAGTCGGTGGTCGAATAATGCGAAAAGAAAGAGTTGATAAACACATTTTTAAGCAAGGGTATAAGCGACAACCCCATCCGTACATCCGTTCCTTATCCGCTGAAAACCATGACCCACTCCCTCGACACCCGCCTCTCCGGCTCCTTCCTCAGCCGCTTCTGGCAGGAACTCTTCCGCAATACCGGACAATACCCCATTGCCATCATCCTCATTGAACTGCTCACCGAAAAATGGGACCACCTGACCAAGCCCGATTTGTATGTGCTTATCCCCGCTGCGCTGCTGCAAGCCTATTGGCTTGCGCGCAAACAGGGACGCTCTGCATGGCAAACATTTTTTGGGAATTTGATTGCGCCCGCCGCTTATTCCTTTGGCGAAGTAGCCATTGAAGGGTTTGTCTTCTTTGACAAGCCTCATCATTTCGCATATTGGATTTTTGCATTTCTCATTGCTTTATTACAAGCGCTGCAAAGTGAAAATTCTTCCTTAATTTCCAATCTGTTTTTGATTGCCGAAAATGTTGTCCGTTCGCAAATTCTCTTTGTTGGTTACGCCATTTTTGAAAGTTATACCAACCCCTGGCAAACGGTAACCTTATCTGATTTTTTCAGCGACCCGTCGCACATTATGATTGGTCTGGCGGCATTGATTCTCGGTTTTTCGGCAGGCGCGGCGGACGTCACAGCGCGGAGCTACCTCTCTCGCTTAAAAGATACGGCTGGGCAGTTAAAAATCTACTCCGATAAGGTGTATTTGATTCAATGACTTTTTTTCATGCTTTTATTCTTGGCGTTGTTCAAGGATTGACTGAATTCATCCCCGTCTCGTCCACCGCCCATTTGGTGATTGTGAGCAAGATTCTCGGCATTCCATCCGATGCGCGCGCGTTTGCTTTCTCGGTCATCATCCAACTTGGCACCATCGTTTCCCTGCTTTTATTTTTTGGCAAAGATATTTGGCTGATTGTGCGGGCATTTTTTGCGGGCATTAAAAGCCGCAAGCCGTTCGATGATTTTCACGCGCGGCTGGGCTGGCTTGTCATTGTTGCCACTCTCCCTGCTTTGACGGCGGGGTTTATCTTAAAAGAAATTGTGCATGAAAATTTCACCGACCCTTTCACGCAAGGCGGAATTCGATTGCTCGTTACAGCCGGTTTGCTCACCGCCATTGAGCAGTTCAAGCAGCGCGGGCGCGGATTGGATTCCGCCAACTGGCTGGACGCCCTTGTCGTTGGATTTTTTCAAGCGCTTGCCATTTTCCCCGGCGCTTCGCGTTCCGGCTCCACCATTGCAGGCGGCATGATTCGCGGGTTTAACCGTCCATCCGCTGCGCGCTTTGCCTTTCTCATGTCCGCGCCGATTCTCACCGCTGCGGGTTTGTATGAAACCCTGCAAGTGATTGCCATGCCCGACACCGCTTCTTTGCTTCCTTACCTGCTGGTTGGCTTTATCACCGCTGCCGTTGTCGGCTGGGCTGCGATTAAGTGGCTCATGGCGTACATCAGCAAACATTCGCTTTACATCTTCACTGCATATTGCGCTGTCGCGGGAGTTGTTGTTTTATTGATTCGTTAAACCATGTCCAAGCAGCCAATCTCCAATTTCCAATTACTTCTTTCTATTTTTTTTCTCGTCTCTTGCGCTTCATCCGCTCCAGCCCCGGCGCAGCCTGTCCGCATTTATTCCACCTCTGCCGCGCAGCCCTATCTGGCGGATTTATACGCCTGCGCCGACCAACTCTCTCTTGCGCTCATCACCGACCCGCAGAATCCTGAAATTTTGCTTCGCATTGGCGAACCGCCACAAACAAGCCTGCCCATGTATCAAATTGGCGGAGAGGAGATTGTTGTTTTTGTAAATGAGCAAAACCCCATACAAAGCCTTAATCTCATTGAAGCACAGCAGTTGTTTGCGCTTGGCAACCCCGCCGTGCAGGTGTGGGTTTTTTCGGCGGGGGAGGATGTGCAGCAGGCGTTTGAACAACTCGCCTTAAAGGGAAGACGCGTTGTTTCATCTGCAAAGGTAGCGGCAACTGCCCAGCAAATGTCGTTTGAAGTGGCGGTGGATTCCAGCGCGGTGGGCGTCCTTCCAAAAACGTGGCTGGGTGAAAACGCGCGCGTGGTGTTTTCAGCGGGGATTGTGCCTGTGCTGGCAGTCACGCAGCCTCAACCTTCCGATGCTGTCACGCGCTTGGTTGCTTGCCTGCAATAACTTTGTGCAGCCATTTTTCTTTTTTTGTTTATCCTTGCTCCCATCGGGCGGCGGCGAAACAACTTTGCGGCTGATAGCTTACAAAATTGTATTATTTTGCAACGGATTGCACAAACGGGGTAAAATTCAATTTGTATGTCGCTCATTGAACTTCGCAACGTATCCAAAACCTATTCTACCGCTGCTGGCGATTTTGTCGCTTTGACCAACATTAACTTGACTATCGAACCTGCGGAATTTCTTGGCATTGTGGGGAAATCCGGCGCGGGCAAATCCACCCTCTTGAATATGATTAACGGCGTGGATGATTTAACCAGCGGCGAGGTTTTAGTTCACACCAACGGCGGCTCTGTTTCCATTCATAAAATGAGCGAGGATGAACTCGCCCTGTGGCGCGGAAAAAACATGGGCGTGGTCTATCAATCGTTTCAACTGCTGCCCATGCTCACGCTGCTCGAAAACGTGATGCTGCCGATGGATTTTTCCGATACCTTTCACCCGCGCAAATCCAAAGAACGCGCAATGGAATTGCTTGCGCTGGTGGAAATTGAAGAACACGCCAACAAACTGCCCGCGTTTATTT
>DAOTZP010000114.1:0-3742 GCA_034434265.1 Anaerolineales bacterium
ATCAATTTCAGCGGGATTCCAAATGCCGAGTTTTTTTGCGCGTTCATACAAACGCATCGGCGGCAGGTCGCGGTTCAATCCGCGCGTGGTGGTGGCAAAAGATGTGTGCTGCATAAACTCTCCTGATTAAAATCGTTGAACGTCAAACGGACGCGCGTCGAGAAAGGTTTCTTTCCCGTTGAGCATTTCGGCAACCAGCTGCCCCGTGCCTGCGGCGAGCGAAAGCCCCAGCATGGCGTGACCGGTTGCGAAAATCAAATTCTCATGCGCGGGCGATTTGCAAATAATGGGAACGCCGTCCGGCGTGACGGGACGCAAGCCCGCCCATGTTTCCCTCGCGTCCAAGTTTTCATCCAGCCGCAAATATTCGCGCGCCGCGTTTTGGATTCGCTCAATCCAAACGGGATTCGGCTTCATGCCGAACTCTCCCACCTCCAGCCGACCGGTGAAGCGAAGCCGCTCCGCCATCGGCGTGACCGCGACTCTTCTTTCCCCCAATATCAACGCGCGGGCGGGCATGTTCCTCGCCGCCGACATGGTCACGCTGTATCCGCGCGCGGGTTGAATCGGGATGTTTATCTTTACGTCCCGCGCAAGCGGCGGCGTGAGTGCGCCCGCCGCAAGAACAACCTGCGCGGCTTCAAAATCTCCCGCGCTTGTTTTGACCTTTGCAATTCTTCCGTTTGCGCTTTCAAATCCCGCCGCCGAAGTATGCTCCGTCATTTCCGCGCCCAGCGCTTTCACGCGCTCGCTTAACAAGCGAAGAAAGACCGCGGGGTTGAGGCAAGCGTCGCCCGTAAAGTGAACGCCGCCCAGCACGTCCTCCCGCGCGGCGGGCTCCACTTGATGAATTTTATCTTTGCCATACGCGCTGACGGGGACGCCGTGCTTTTGCATAAATTCGCCTTCGCGCTGCGCTTCATGGAAGGCTTTTTCGGTTTTGAACAAATGCAGCAAGCCTTTTTGCTGATAGGCGCAATCGAACTTTTCTTCTTCAATCATCCGCGCGAAATTCTTTGCGCTTTGTTCCCCTAAATCATACAGCGGCTTGACGTTTTTACGCACGTTGCTTTCGCTGCACGCGAAAACAAACTTCAACAGCCAAATTAGATAATTTGGATTCAGACTCGCCTTCATCCCAAACGGGCTGCGCGCGGGGTCGAACATCCACTTCAACGCGGAACTGACCACGCCCGGCGCCGCCAGCGGAATGATGTGACTCGGCACGATATGTCCCGCGTTGCCCGCTCCGCTGCCTTTGCCGATTTCCCCCGCGTCCAAAATTGCGACCTGCCTGCCCGATTTCAACAGATAGTAGGCGCAGCACAATCCCACAGGTCCGCCGCCGATGATGAGAACGTCGGTTTTTGTCGTCATGCGGATTTATATTCCTTTCCCAAACGGGTCGCGCTCGTCCACTAAAAGCGTCCCTTCGGACATCACCCACGCTTCGCCGGTGATGGTGGGAATAATCTTATCGCCGTCCAGTTCAATGCCGCCTTCAAAAACGCTGCCCGTTACGCTTTGCTGTTTCCATATTTGCCCCGCTTTCAATTTTCCGTCGCCGTACAAACAGGCGAGTTTTGCGCTTGTGCCTGTGCCGCAGGGGGAGCGGTCATACGCTTTGCCGGGACACAGCACAAAACTTTTGCTGTCCGCTTCCGCCGATTCCGCGAACAATTCCACATGGTCAATCTCCGCGCCGTTTGCGCCGGTGATTCCGTTTGCGGTCAGTTGCTCGCGGACGCGCCACGCAAAGTCGGTGAGCGCTTCAAGGTTGCTCATGCTCACTTCCAGCCCGTGGTCGTGGACGAGGAAGAACCAGTTGCCGCCATACGCCACGTCGCCGTGAATCTTTTTGCCGTCCACTGAAATTTCAACATGACGAAGATGACGATACGCGGGGACGTTTTTAACCGACACGCGGTTTGGGTATCTGTCATTGCGAGGCAAAACCGAAGCAATCTCCTCGCTGGCTGGCGGGTTGCTTCGCCGCTCCGCTTCTCGCAATGACCCTTCGCGCAAAGTCGCTTCCACCACCCCAACCGGAGTCTCCACCCGAATGACTCCGGGCTGAACTTTTCCCAAATAGGAAAGCGAGGCAATCAGCCCGATGGTTCCATGTCCGCACATGCCAAGATAGCCGACGTTGTTAAAGAAGATGACTCCAAACTGGCAACTTGGGTCTGCGGGCGGAACAAGGTACGCGCCGACCAGCGCATCCGACCCGCGCGGTTCGAGCAAAATCGTTTTGCGGAAGTCGTCATGCTCCGCTTTGATGCGAGATAATTTTTCGGCGACGGACCCGGAGCCGGGCTCAAAGGGCGGGGCGGTGATGAGCCGCGTGGGTTCGCCGCCGGTGTGGGAATCTAAAAAGGGGATGCGAATCATGTTGGGTAATTGGAGATTGGTAATTGGAGATTGGTAATTGGTGATTGGAGATTAGACCAGCAGGCTTTTGAAGATGCGCTCAAATTCGGTTTTATCTTCATCCGCGAGCGGAAGCAGCGGGCGGCGCGGGCTGCCGACGGGGATTCCGCGCAGCTCGCAGCCGAGTTTGACCTTTTGGGTGTAGCCGCCGCTTTCCATATTCCGCAGCAGCGGAAGGAGTTTATCCATCTCTTGGCGGGCTTGCAAAAAGTCGCCCGAAAGCGCCGCTTCGAGGACGCGGCGATGTTCGAGGGGCGCGCAAGACGCGGCGCCGCCAATCCACGCTTCCGTTCCCCACAGGAAGTAATCCAACGCCTGGTCGTCGCTTCCGCAAATCATTTGATAGCGGCTTCCGTAACGCAGGCGGAATTCATACACGCGGGACATGTCTCCGCTGGCTTCTTTGATTCCGATGACGTGATTGTGCTTGGCGAGCGCGTCCATCACCTCGTAGCCGACTTCCGTCCCCGCCCGCCAGGGGAAGTTGTAAAGCACGATGGGAATTTTGACCGCGTTGGCGACGGCTTCATAATGCGCGATGAGCTCGCGTTGAGTGGGGCGCGAGTACGGCGGCACGGCGACCATGAGCGCGTCGTAGCCCATTTCTTCCGCGAGCTGCGAGTAGCGAATCACGTCGCGCGTCGCGCCGCTGTTTGTCCCCGCAACCAGCGTGACGCGCCCTTTGCTTTTTTCTTTGACGAACTTGAAAATGTCCAGCCGTTCCTGCTCGTTCAGGGCGTACGCTTCGCCGGTCGTTCCGCCGGGGACCAGCCCCGCGATTTTGTTTTCGATGAGATATTCAATCAGTTGTTCAAGGACAGGATAGTTCACGCTTTCGTCCGCGTTGAACGGGGTGACAATCGGGGCGTAGATTCCTTTAAGGTTCATGGAGACTCCTATCGGTAAATGGGAATGAAAGATGGACGGTTGAAGTTTACTTCCCGCCGCAAAAGCGGGCAAGAGGGAAAAGGGGGTATGAAGAAGTAATAAAACCCTGCGCGTTGATTCTAAAACCCGCTCCGTAGCAGGCGGAACACGCTTTACTTTTCTTGTTTGCGGATTAAAGGGGATGATTGCCGCGGGGGAAAGCCCGATTTCATTTTTTGAATTGTCTGATTAGTTTGGCGGCGACTTTTTGGGGATATTTCAAATCATGTTCCCAGACTCTGACGATTTTCCAGCCCATCTTTTTCAAATCCCGATTTACTTTTCTGTCCCTTAATTTGTTGCCGTTTAGTTTCTTGCGCCAAAATTCCCGGTTTGTTTTTGGCATGGTTGAATGCTTGGGACACCCGTGCCAGAAACAGCCATC
>DAOTZP010000115.1:0-3937 GCA_034434265.1 Anaerolineales bacterium
CCCTGGTCAACCAAAAAGGCGGCGTGGGCAAAACCACCACAACGATTAACTTAAGCGCCTACCTTGCCCAGCATGGACAGCGCGTGCTGGTGGTGGATTTGGACCCGCAAGCCAACGCCACATCCTGCTTGGGCGTGGATAAACTCAACGTGGCAGGCGGCACATACGAAGCCCTGCTCGGCGATGAGAATATCTTCCCGTATATTTTGCTTAACGAACGTTTGAATCTTTCCCTTTTGCCTTCTTCTCCTTCTTTGGCGGGCGCGGAAGTGGAACTGGTGGACGAGCTCGCGCGCGAATCGCGCCTGCGCAAAGCCCTGCTGCAAGTGGCGGGACGCTACGACTACATCCTCATTGATTGCCCGCCTTCGCTTGGGCTTTTAACCGTAAACGGATTAATGGCGGCAATGAACGGAGTGATTGTGCCTGTGCAATGCGAATATCTCGCGCTCGAAGGACTCGGTCAATTGACGCAAACGATAGACCGCGTGCGTTCGCTGCTCTTCCCCGAACTGACCGTGCGCGGCGTGGTCTTGACCATGTTCGACAGCCGCACCAACCTCGCCAATGATGTCGTCACCGAAGTGAACAAACACTTCCCCGAACAGGTTTTTCGCAGCGTCATTCCGCGCAACATCCGCCTGGCGGAAGCGCCCTCTTACGGCTTGCCCATTTCCGCATACGCGCCCGCATCTGTCGGCGCGCTTGCTTATGAAGCGCTGGCAAAAGAATTGCTGCAAGGCGATGGCGTGAAAAATTAATATCCAGCCCAGACAGGTTTTAGAAACCTGTCTGGGCTTATAGTGAGGAGCTCTCCATGACTCAACGAAAAGGACTCGGCAAAGGATTAGACGCGCTCATTCCAACGGGCGGAAAGATTCCTGCTTCCCCAACCCCATCTGCGGGCGGGGCGGGCGGCGTTCAGCAAGTGTCAGTGGAAGCGATTAAGCCCAACCCGCACCAGCCTCGCAACCACTTTAAGGAGGAAGACCTCGCCGACCTTGCCGCATCCATCCGCGAGCATGGAGTCATTCAACCGCTGATTGTCACCGCCGCCAAAGACGGCTCGTACACCCTCATTGCAGGCGAGCGCCGCTGGCAGGCATCCAAACGGGCGGGCTTGAAGACCGTCCCCGTGATTGTGCGCCAAGCCAGCAATCAGGAAATGCTTGAAGTCGCGCTCATTGAAAACGTGCAGCGTGCGGACTTGAACGCCATTGAAGAAGCCGAAGCCTACCGTCAACTGGTGGAGGAGTTTGGACTCTCCCACGAAGCCGTCGCCCGCCGTGTGGGAAAAAACCGCGCGACCGTCACCAACACGCTGCGCCTGCTCAACGCGGCGGATACAGTCAAGCAGGCATTGGTGGATGGCAAAATCACCGAAGGTCACGCGCGCGCGCTGTTGGCGTTATCCACGCAAAAGGCGCAAGCCTCCGCCTTGATTACGATTTTGAATCTCTCGCTCAACGTGCGGCAGACCGAAGAGCTCATCCGCAAACTGAGCGGACAAAAGCCAGCCAAACCCAAAAAACCCGCGCACAACGCCAATATTTTGGATTTGGAAAAACGCCTGCAAAAAAGTCTCGGCACAAAGGTTTCGTTAAAGCACGGTAAAAAAGGCGGCACGGTGACGATTTATTATTATTCAGACGAGGAGTTGGATTCGCTTTTGGAGAGGTTTGGATAGCCGCTTGCAAAAATAAAGTATAATTTAGATATGCAAGGAAAAAATAAACCAATCTTTCGATTTGCACAAACGCAACTCCACGAAAACATCTCCGCTGGAAAGTCTTTTCTGCTTTTAGGACCGCGTCAGGTAGGGAAAACCACGCTCCTTAACGCACTCGTAGAAGGAACTGCGCCCCTGCTTACTTATCTTTTGCAGGAGCCAGCCACAAAAATTGAATTGGAACGCGACCCGCAAAAGATGATTCGGGAAGCGCGCGCCATCAATGGTCATGTTTCCATTTTCATTGACGAAGCCCAAAAGATACCCCTGTTATTTGACGCCGCGCAAGTGTTAATTGACGAAGGAAAAGCAAGCTTGTTTTTTACAGGCTCTTCCGCTAGGAAACTGCGCGGAAAAGGCGTGAACCTTTTGCCGGGCAGGATTCGCCTGTTTGTGCTTGACCCGTTAATGTGGGGGGAAATGGGGATGCTGGCAGAAGCAGAAGCCGCGCCAATCCCGGCGCTTGCTTTGAAAAATATTAACCCGCCTTTGCAAACCATCGAAGACTATTTACTCTACGGGGGATTGCCCGGACTCATTTCCCTCCCCCGCGCCGATGCGGCGGAAGTTTTGCAGGCATACGCAAGGCTGTATATTGAAGAAGAAATTCGCGCTGAAGCGTTGAGCCGCGCTGTTGGACCTTTCGCGCGCTTTCTTGAACTCGCCGCGTTGGAATCAGGCACGGTGCCCAATTTTACAAAGCTCTCCAAAGAATCAGGAGTCACCGCGCCAACCATCCGCCAATATTATTCCATTCTCGAAGATACGTTGATTGTGGAACGCATAGACCCTTACGTCAAAAACGCCCGCAAACGGGTATTGTCCTCCTCGCGTTATTATTTTTTCGACACGGGAGTCCGCAACGCATTGGCGCGGCTGCCGTTTGCGCCCGAATTACTGCAAGTGGAAAAAGGCAGGCTGTTTGAACATGCTGTCATTTTGGAATTGCTGCGTAGAATACGCCTGCTTAAAACCAACCATAAAATCTATTATTGGCGCACGTCCAGCGGCATGGAAGTGGACTGTGTTTTGGAATCGCATAATGAGTTAATTCCCATTGAAATTAAAAGTTCCGCGCATGTTTCGCAGCGCGAACTCTCCGGGCTGCGAAGCTTCATCGCGGATTATGGCAATTTGGTCACACGCGCGTTTGTGGTGACAATGGGCAGCCGCCCGGAAAAAATAGATGAGAAAATCACCGCAATCCCCTGGCAATATTTATAATCAATGAGCAGATATGAAACTACTACACAACGCCAACATTTACACCCTTAATTCAAACGCCCCCCGCGCTTCGCAATTGCTCATTGCAAACGGGCGCGTCATCGCCGCGGGCGAAAACCTTGAACCCCTCGCGCACGGCAAGGTGGAAAAATTTGACATGCGCGGCAAAACCATATTGCCCGGACTGACCGACGCGCATTTGCACATTCAACATTACGCGCTCTTTTTGCAAAAGATGGACTGCGAAACCAAAACCAAAGCCGAGTGTCTGCGCCGCGTGGCGGAACGCGCCAAAACCGCCAAACCCGGCGAGTGGGTTCTCGGTCACGGCTGGAATCAAAACGAATGGCAGGATGGCGAGGGCTTTCCCTCCGCCGCCGAGTTGGACGCCGCCGCGCCAAACAACCCCGTGTACCTCACCGCCAAATCCTTGCACGCGGGCTGGGCAAACACCGCCGCGCTTAAACTGGCAGGCATCACCGATTCCACGCCCAACCCAAAGGATGGAGTCATCGTGCGCGATGCGTCAGGTCATGCAACGGGCGCGCTGCTCGAAACCGCCATGTCGCTGCTCGATGCGGCAATACCTTCCCCCACGTTGGAACAGCTCGCCCGCGCGATAGAACACGCGCAAAGCGCCCTGTGGAAGATGGGCATTACCGGCATCCACGACTTTGACCGCCGCGATTCTTTCATGGCTTTGCAACATTTACGCGCGCAAGGTAAACTAAAATTGCGCGTGAATAAAAACATCCCCGTTGAAAGCGTGGAATTTGCAAACGCGCTCGGCTTGCGCACCGGCTTCGGCGATGACATGCTGTGGATTGGCTCTGTCAAAGCCTTTATGGATGGCGCATTAGGTCCGCACACGGCTGCCATGTTTGCCCCCTATGAAGGCGAACCCGAAAACAAAGGCATTCTCAACATGGATGCCGAAGAACTCTTTGAACATTGCCGCAACGCCGCCGATGTGGGGCTGGGCAT
>DAOTZP010000116.1:0-6420 GCA_034434265.1 Anaerolineales bacterium
GGCGAGTTTGTCATTCAATTGTATGCCGATAAAGCCCCAATCACCGTCAATAGTTTTATCTTTCTTGCCTGCAAAGGGTACTTCAACGGCGTGACATTTCACCGCGTGTTGGACGGCTTTATGGCGCAAGGCGGCGACCCGACAGGCACAGGCACGGGCGGACCCGGCTATCAATTTGTGAATGAAGATAACGACCTGAAATTTGACCGCGAAGGCGTGGTGGCAATGGCAAACGCCGGACGCGATACCAACGGCAGCCAGTTCTTCATCACATTTGGTCCCGCCGAATTTTTGAACGGCGGCTATACCATTTTTGGTCAGGTTGTGCAGGGCATGGATGTGGTGCATAACATCACCCGCCGCGACCCCGAACAATTCCCCGATTTTGAAGGCGACGCCATGCAGTCCGTCACAATTTCGGAATAAAGCCCCGAACTTGCGCCAAACTCCCTAAACTTGACGGCAGACCGCAATCTGTGGTCTGCCGTTGCCGGTCAATTGCATGATTTTGCGTAAGCCCAAGAGGTTTTATTTTTTTGCGCCCGGCATCATGGTGGGAAACGCGGAAGTATCCATGCGCGGGTCAAGTTGCAAATAAATGGCTTCTATCCAGCAGGGGGTTCTAAAATACGGGTTGCTGATAATGTACCATCCCGGCACGCTGCCTATGCCAAGCAACTCCACATACCGCTTGGCAGGCACATGGCTGATTAATTTATATTCTTCGCCCGGTCCCGCCCAGCAGGATGTATTCGCCGTAATCAACGGGCGGCGAATGGGCGTGGTTGGCTCTGGGGTTAAGGTTTGGGTTGGCGTTGGGGTTAATGTGATGGTCGGCGTTGGCGGGGCTGCCGCGGCGGTTTGTGTCAGCGGAAGAAAAACCTGCTCAAACAAAGCTGTGGAAACCGCGTTGAAATCCGGCGTGGCGGTTGCAGCGGGGGAAAAAGTCCCGCAGCCCGAAAGAATCAGCGCCGCGAGGGTTAATGGAAAAGCAAGATGTAATTTCATGTTATTCCGTTTCTTCGTTTTCAATCGGGTATTTGACCAAATGCGCGTCAATTTCCAAACCGGAAATTGAAACCTTCATCTTTTGCGTTTTGATTCTTAGACCTTTTTCAATGCGCTGCATGGCTTCATCGGTGACGAGAATTTCGCCCGCCGAGGCGACATCTTCGCCCAGCTTGCTGGCGCGGTTGACCGCGTCGCCGAAAAAATCCTTGTTTTCTATAATCAGAATTTTTCCATAATCAATGCCGCAGGAGATGTGAATATCCAAATCGCTGGGCGTGAGCAGATTGGAGGCGTGAAACGCCGCCTGCATGGCAATCGCGGCATGAATGGCGGGCAGGGTTTCGTTGAATACCGCAAAGCAGTTATCCGCCTGAAACTTGATGACCCTGCCATTGTATTGTTTAATTAACGGACCCGCAATTAACTGCATCCGCCGCACCATGGAAAGGTAATGCACCACGCCGTGTTTGCGCGTAAGCAGAGAAAAGCCGGACATATCCAGCACAAAGACCACCTTTTCCGTGCCATATTCTTTCCAGAGCATTTTTTCTATCTTTGCCCGTCTTTCCGCCGAGCGCTCGCCTGAAAACCTTAAGAGGTTTTCTTGAAACCGTTTCGCCTGATTTTTTTTCATGGTCATCCTTGTTTGCACAAGCATACCGAAAAAATCACATCCGCGCAACTTTTTCTGGCAATTCCCCAGCCTTTCGAGTAGAATAGAACAGACGTTCCCTTTTATATCAATTAACTTATGGACTTCAAACTTCACGCTCCCTTCAAACCAATGGGCGACCAGCCCGAAGCTATTCGCGGACTTGTGCAGGGCGTCCGCGAGGGCAAACGACATCAAGTGCTGCTTGGGGCAACCGGCACGGGAAAAACATTTACGATTGCCTCTGTCATTCAGGAATTGCAAAAACCCGCGTTGATTATGGCGCATAACAAAACGCTTGCCGCGCAGTTGTACGCGGAGTTTAAGGAGTTCTTCCCTGAAAACGCGGTTTCCTATTTTGTTTCGTATTATGACTACTATCAGCCGGAAGCCTACGTTCCGCGCAAGGATTTGTTCATTGAGAAGGAAACGCAAATCAATGAAGAAATTGAGCGCATGAGGCTGGCGGCAACGACCGCGCTTGTTTCACGGCGCGATGTGATTATTGTCGCTTCGGTTTCCTGCATTTACGGTCTCGGTTCGCCGGAAGAATTTGGCAAAGGCACGGTAACGCTGAAAGTGGGCGAAATTTATCGCCGTAATGCGCTGCTGCGCCAGTTGATTGAAAGCCAGTACCAGCGCAATGATGTGGATTTGAAGCCCGGCGTTTTCCGCGTGCGCGGCGATACGCTTGAAATCATCCCCGCGTATGAAGACAGGCGCGGATATAAAATCACCTTCTTTGGCGACGAGGTGGAACGCATTATGCTGTTTAACCCCGTCAGCGGCGAGGTGTACGGCGAGCCGAAGGAAGTCTCCATTTACCCTGCCAAGCAATTCCTCACCGCCGCAGACCGCTTGAAAGAATCCATTGCGAATATTGAAGCTGAACTTGAAGAGCGTTTGGCATATTTCCGCCAGCATGGAAAACTGCTTGAAGCCCAGCGTCTTGAGCAGCGCACCCGCTACGATTTGGAAATGCTGAAAGAAGCGGGCTACTGTTCGGGCATTGAAAATTATTCGCGCCAGCTCGACCAGCGCCCGCCCGGCTCGCATCCGTGGACGTTGATTGATTTTCTGCCGAGCGATTACCTGCTTGTCATTGACGAAAGTCACATGACTGTGCCGCAAATCCGCGGCATGTATAACGGCGACCGCGCGCGCAAAGAAACGCTGGTGGAATACGGTTTTCGCCTGCCTTCCGCGCTGGATAACCGCCCGCTGAAATTTGAAGAGTTTGAACAGGTGATGGGATACACCATCTTTACTTCCGCCACGCCTGCCGCGTATGAAATGGAACGCGCGGAGCAGGTCGTTGAGCAAATCATCCGCCCGACGGGTCTGGTGGACCCGCAGGTGGATGTCCGCCCCACCAAAGGGCAGGTGGATGATTTGGTGGCTGAAATCCGTCAGCGGGTGGAAAACCGCGAGCGCGTTCTGGTCACTACTTTGACCAAGCGCATGGCGGAGGAGCTATCCAAATATCTTGAAGAGTTGGGAATCAAAGTCCATTATCTGCACTCGGAGGTGGAAACGCTCGAGCGCGTGGGGATCTTGCGCGATTTGCGGCTGGGCGTGTTCGATGTGATTGTGGGCATCAATCTGCTGCGCGAAGGGCTGGATCTGCCGGAAGTTTCGCTGGTGGCGATTTTGGACGCAGACAAGGAAGGCTTTTTGCGTTCGGATACCGCGCTGCTGCAAACCATTGGGCGCGCGGCGCGCAACGTGAATGGGAAAGTTATCATGTACGCGGACCGAATCACCGACTCGATGAAGCGCGCGCTGGATGAAACCAACCGCCGCCGCGCCAAGCAACTGAAATACAACGAAGAAAACGGTATTGTGCCTGTTTCCATTCGCAAGGAAATTCACGACCTGACCGAAGAGATGAGCGCAAAAGCCGTTGCGGAGCAAAAAGGCGAATATAAAACCAAACGCGCCGATTCCATGCCGCGCAATGAACTTCGCAAATTGATTGAGGAAACTGAAAAGCAGATGAAAGAAGCCGCGAAACAGCTTGAATTTGAAAAAGCCGCCGCGCTGCGCGACGAGCTGTATGAATTGAAGACGCTGCTCGCCGAGGACGAATCGCTCAAGCCTTGGGAACGAATCAAGTTGATGACAGGGGATGAGTAAGCCCGCCTTCCAGACCAGATAAGCCTCATCGCGGCGCGCGCCAAGCGAGACCAATGTATTCCATAATCTGCTGGTCACGAATGCCGCAATGTTTGCGTATGTTTCCCACAAACAACAAGGCATGATGAGTGGGGTAAAATATGATTATGCCAAATCACAAACTTAATCTCCAAACAATGATAACCAAAGAGCAAATCAGTGAATTGAAAAAAAATAATTTGCCTGAATTGTATAAATTTCTGCAAGGCAATTTGGACAATCGGGATCTGTTATTTATTTTGGAAAATCTTGGTTTTTTGCCCAGTAATTTTGACGGCGAAAAACTAATACCTTTTACGCGTCATCCTCATAGCGGCATACGCTTTTGGGCGGTAAAAAACATCGGCAAAATTTGTAACGCCGATTACTTGAGACTATTGTATGAAATAGCAAAGCAAGACCCAGATTCAATGGTTAGAAGGGAAGCGGTTTCCTCCATTGGCAGAATGCGCTTGAAACAAGCGGAGAATATGCTTATGTTTTTTTTGAGCGACGACGACCCTAAAGTCGTGCTTCAAGCGATTCGCGGATTATTGGTATTCAAAAATGATGCAAATATAAAATCAAAACTTGCTGAGCTGCAAAATCACCCCAACGAAATGATTCAGAGTGTTATAAGGCGTGAATTTTCACGAAACGGCAAAGTTTCGCCTTCCATCCCGCACCCAGTCAGTCCGGATTTTCTAAAAGATACGGTAATTAATGGAGACGTGAGAAAAATTTTGAAATACGTTCCTGATGAATCTGTTCATCTGACGTTTACATCTCCGCCTTACTACAATGCCAGAGATTATTCAATATATGTTAGTTACAACGCTTACTTGGATTTTTTGATGGAAGTTTTCAACGAAGTGCGCAGAATTACAAAAGAAGGACGCTTTCTAATTGTAAACACATCTCCAGTGATTATCCCGCGGGTCAGCCGCGCTCATGCGAGCAAGCGGTATCCAATTCCTTTTGATTTACACAGCAGGCTTGTTGAAAATGGGTGGGAGTTTATTGACGATATTATTTGGTTGAAGCCCGAAACAAGCGTAAAAAATAGAAATGCGGGTTTTTTACAACATCGAAAGCCATTGGCTTACAAGCCAAATGCTGTTACAGAATACTTAATGGTTTATCGAAAACAGACCGATAAACTGCTTGATTGGAACATGAATCAATATGATTGGAATACTATCCAACAAAGCAGAGTTACAGGCGGTTATGAAACAAGCAATGTTTGGAAAATTGACCCAACCTTTGACAGAGTTCATACGGCTGTTTTCCCATTGGAACTTTGCAATCGCGTAATAACTTTTTATTCTTACTAAAGGCGATTTAGTGTTTGACCCATTTGGAGGCAGCGGCACATTAGGGAAAGCGGCGCGCAATTTGGGCAGATACTTTTTTTTTTGACAGAACAAGAACCTAAATATGTTGAAAGAATGAAGCTGGATTTGGCAAAGCCAAACCTGTTTGATAATAGAAAAACCCGATTTTTAACTTTGCAAGAGTTTGCAGAAGAAAGAATAGGGAAAAAGAATGATGACATTAACTGATGCGGTAATAAAGAAAATTATCCGCCGCTTGATAAATAGTCAAGACTACAGAGTGGAAATTGTCGCGCTTATTAACGCGGAATTTTTACAATATGCGGTTAATTTTTTCCGCCGCGTAGTTGAAGCAAAACTGCGAAACCAAACCGTTACAACAGACTGGTACAAGGCGGAATTTCTTAATCCGAATATGCCGTCGGATGAGTTAATTATTAATTCTGGACTGAACAAGAAAACCATCTCCAATATGTATAATTCGGCAAGACGGAAAATTGTCCTCGAAGCGGCGCTGGAACATTACGAACAACTTTACGACACAATTAACAGTTTGGTGGAACAAGGAAGCGATATAGATATTACGCTAACGATAAAGTTGCGCGGCGTTAGCGTTGATTTGAATATAAGCGAAAGCCTTATTGTTATAAACACGCTTGCCGTGAAACGGGCGGAGTTGCGCTGGGGAGCATGGAGCACGGCAGGAAAACAGGCAGAAAAAATTCTAATGCAGGTTTTGTGCAAACTCTATGGCGTGCCTGCCAAAAATTATGAATTAACAGGATTATCTGATGAACACCGGGAAATTGATTTTTATTTGGTAGAGAGTGAAAATCGTTACCTTTGTGAAGTAAAGTTGATGGGCAAAGGAAATCCAGAAAGCGCTGACGCTACAATAGCAAGAGACAGTGATATTTTTGTTGCTGATAAGTTATCTGACTTAAACAAACAGCAACTTAGCCAACGCGGAATAAGGTGGATAGAGCTGCGAAGCCCGGATGGCTACAAAAAATTTGAAAGAATACTTCAAGAATTAAATATTCCTCACAGCCAATTACCAAGTAATGTAAACGATAGGTTAGAACAAATATTAAACGAACTTTTCCAGCCCTAAGAGCCCGCCTTCCAGACCTCCGAAATCTCCGAGGTTTCGGAGGTCTTTAATTTAACGCAAGTTGCCGCCTTCAAAAGGGAAGAAGGATTTTGCCTGTTTTGAACCGCCGATGTGCAGAGGGGGCAGAGTTTTTAATGAATTTCTCCGTGTCCTCC